>JANXPR010000572.1 GCA_025357215.1 Acidobacteriaceae bacterium
CAAAAATTGTGCTTGCAGAAAAACTCTTGTCTGATTACTATTCACGCAACCCCGAGTCAAGTTATTCCACAAGAAACTGGTTCCCACATGAATATTGGAGAAACAATCAGGAATTACCGGATGCAAAAAGGCATGTCCCAGGGGGACATCGAGAAGCGTACCGGCCTCTTGCGTTGTTATCTATCCCGCGTAGAAAACGGTCACACCATACCGTCATTGGACACGCTGGCGAAAATAGCTGGAGCCATGGAATTGCCTTTGGGCCAGTTCTTTGCCGACCACCACAGCAACGGCAACTCCAAGAGTCTGCCGCCACTCACGGAAGATGAGGTCCGTTTCCTGAGCCAGGTGCGCCGCTACGCCACCAATTTGAATGATAGTGACCGCAAACTGGTCCTGGCCATGGTCAAAAAGATGGCGTCAAGCAGTAGCAAATAGCAATTGGCAACTAGCAATTAGCCAAACCTGAATTCATAGAAAATCAATATCAAACCAGCAGGAGTCGCAGAGATTGCCTCGCCAGGGACCGCCTTGGCTATTTGCCACTTGCTAATTGCCAATTGCTGGGTTTATGCCGCCGCGCTGGCTTCTCCCAGGGCCATCACAGCAAGTTCCAGGCGGTCGCGAACGCCGGTTTTCGTAAAGATGCTTTGCAGGTGCCGCTTCACCGTGTTCTCACTGATGGTGAGCGCCTGGCCGATATCCTTATTCTTCATGCCGCGGGCCACATAATAGGCAATCTGGCGTTCCCGCTCTGAGAGGCGACCTAGCGCGTGGTTGGATTGTTTGGTTTCCGCGCCCATGGTTTCCAGGACCTGCTGCGTGCGTTCCGCGGAGAAAGCCAGATCTCCCGTGGCCACAGTGCGAATGGCGGCGAAAAGGTTTTGCGCGCTGTCGTTCTTCAATACCAGACCACGCGCCCCCAACTTCACGGCTTGAGCGTAGTCGGCCTCGTTTTCCGAGGAGGTCAGTACCACTACGCCGGCGCGGTTGGCGGCCCGGTCCAGGGCCCGCAACACTTCAAAGCCGTCGCCTTGCGGCAGAAGCAGGTCCAGGACGAGTACGTCTGGCTGCAACTCCTGCATTTTTGCCAACGCTTCCTGGCCGCTGGCCGCGGTTCCTTCCACCGCAAAATCCGCCTGCGAGGAAAGCAGTGATGCCAGAGCTTCCCGCAGGACCGTGTGTTCATAAGCGATAACAAGACGTATACGATTTTTGGACATGCTTACTCCCTGCTATATCTCCCACTTAGATGCAATCCAAAGCACAATGTGTAGCCTGAACTTTTGGGGATGCCGCGAAAGATTTTTTCCGTGGTATAGTCCCGCTCAGGCCTATCTGGGTCTAACCAAAGAACCGGAGCCCTGCTGCTTTGACGATCGACGAAGAACTTTCCATGCTGGAAGACCATGTTCGCCGCTTGAAGGTGGAATATGACATGTATTTTGGCGGGGGTTCCAAGCGGCCGCCCGCAGATCTGGAATGGAAAACTAAGAGTTTATTGAAGAAGTTTTCTGACGGCAGCCGCATGAATTACGGCCAGCGCTTCCGTTACAACACCGTCCAGCAGAAATACGCTCTTTACAATTCCCAGTGGCAACAAAAACTCCAGATCAAGGAAGAAGGCTATCGCCGTCCGCAGGACGCCATGTTGGGGATCCAGGGCATGCGCCCGGACCAGCAGCACGCCGCCGAACAGGAATTGAAACTGCACGGCTCCAGCGTTGACGCCAAACCCTTTAGCGTAGCTTTCTCAGGCGGCTCTGACCATAAACAGGTAGAAGCTCTCTTCAACGCGCTCTCGGACGCGCGCAAGCATACGGGCGAAAAAAGCAGCGCCAACCTCGCGTCGTTCCAGAAATTCGTCCAGCAGAAGACCACCCAGCTCCGCACGGAATACGGATGCAAGTCCGTGGAATACTCTGTGGAGATGAAAAACGGCCAGGTCAAGCTGAAAGCCAAGCCCAAGGCGTAAAAAGAGCCGCAATCACTCGCTTTTCTGAAAGCCCCACGTCCAGATCAGCCAGCCACTATTCATCCCAAAATTATCTTTAACCCTCCTGAAACTTTTACCCTGCTCTGCAATCCCACTTCGCGACGGGCAGAAACACTGCTCCTCACGGAGGTAATTTCGCTTGCTTAAGAAATTTGCGGCAATGATTGTCCTTGTTCTGGGCACCGGTGCGCTGATGCACGGCCAAGAAATGAAAGACAAGGGCATGATGAAGGGCACTGAGATGACCGGCGTCATCTGTAGTTCCAAATGCGTGAACACCACCACAACCCCGGCTTCCTGCAAAGCCGGCTGCACCGAAAAAGGCGGCGACACCGTGTTTATTGACGATCAGGGCAAAGTCACCAAGATCGCCAACCCCAAGAAAGTCAAAGGCAGCATGGGTAAGAAAGTAAAGATGCATGCTGAAATGATGAAAGACAAAGACGAGATGGAAGTCTACGACGTTACCCACCTCGGCCCAGGCTAAACGCCGACCTCGCTCAATTCTCACTCGCTTTATTCAAGAAAGAGAGTCTCGGCAGTTGCGCCGAGGCTCTCCCGTTTTTGCACTATTTCCTCGTTTGCGCCTCCTCCGCCCCCGCTGTTACCTTATTTATTAATCCTTCCCTTCCAGAGGAACCTGCCAGTGCCCAAAATTCAGCGTGCCATTCTCAGCGTGACCGATAAAACCGGTCTCGTCGATTTCGCCAAGAAACTCACTGTCCTGAAAGTTGAACTGATCTCCACTGGAGGCACCGCCAAACTGCTGCGCGAATCCGGCGTGGCGGTGAAAGACATCTCCGAACTCACCGGCTTCCCGGAAATGATGGACGGCCGCGTTAAAACGCTGCATCCCAAAGTCCACGGAGGAATTCTGCACATTCGCGGGAACCCCACACATGTGGCGGCCGCCAAAGAGCACGGGATCCTGCCCATCGACATGGTGGTGGTAAACCTGTATGCCTTCGAGAAAACCGCCGCTCAGCCCGGCGTGCACTTTGACGAACTGGTCGAGAACATCGACATTGGCGGACCTTCCATGGTCCGTTCTGCGGCGAAGAATTTTCGCGACGTAGCCATTGTCACTTCACCCGACGACTACTCGGCCATCGCGCAGGAAATGGCAGCTTCGAGCGGTGAGCTGGTGCTGGCCACACGCTGGCGTCTGGCGCAACGCGCTTTTGCCATCACCGCCGCATATGACAGCACCATCGCCGCCACTCTGGCCGGCATTACCTTGGATGAAACTGCCAAATTCCATCTGCCCGCCGCGCAGCCCGACTTCCCGGCGGCCATGCGAATCTCGCTCAACAAAGTCATGGACCTGCGTTATGGCGAGAACCCGCACCAGCGCGCGGCCATGTATTCTGACGGTTCGTCCACCGGCGTTGCCAACTGTCGCCAACTCCAGGGCAAGGAACTTTCCTTCAACAACATCGTTGACCTGCAAGCCGCATGGGACCTGGCCCAGGACTTTGACGAAACTGTGTGCGCCATCATCAAACACACGAATCCATGCGGCACGGCCACCGGCAAAACGTTAAAGGAAGCTTACCTGCGCGCGTTTGAAGCCGACACAGTTTCGGCCTTCGGCGGCGTGATCGGTGTGAACCAAGTCATTGACGGCGCTGCCGCGGAAGAAATGGCCAAACTTTTCGTCGAAGCCATTGCCGCACCTGGGTTCGACGACGAAGCCAAAGCCAAATTTGCCGCCAAAAAGAACCTACGGCTGGTGGAAGTAAAGCCCAGCCCGGCCAAGTTCGTAATGAAACACGTTTCCGGCGGAATGTTGGTGCAGGATGTTGACAGTCGTCCGCTTGCGCCGTCTGACTTAAAGGTAGTCAGCCAGCGCCCGCCCACCGACGAAGAGCTCCGCGCCCTGCTGTTTGCCTGGAAGGTCTGCAAACATGTGAAATCCAATGCCATTGTTTATGCCCGCGATGGCCAAAGTGTGGGCGTGGGCGCCGGACAGATGTCCCGCGTGGATTCCTGCAAGATTGGGGCGATGAAAGCGATCTTACCTGTGAAGGGTACAGTCGCCGCTTCCGACGCGTTTTTTCCTTTCCCGGACGGAGTGGAAGAAATCGCCCGGGCCGGCGCTACGGCCATCATCCAACCGGGCGGCTCGGTGCGCGACCAGGAAGTAATTGACGCAGCCAATCGTCTGGGGCTGGCCATGGTGCTCACCGGGATACGTCACTTCCGTCACTAGTAAAGATTTGTTATCTGCTACGAAAGCGGGGTCAACCCGGGCTAGAATTAGGGAAACGGGTTGACTCCTGGCAGCTTCCGCCGGCATCCAATGAAGGGACAGTATTTTCGGTCTTTCCTTATGAATCCCAGCCTTATGAATCCCAGCAAACGCCTGCTTATTTTTTTTGGCGCCCTCATTCTTTGCCTTTCGGCTGTACACCAGACGGCTGTGGCGCAAGCCAAGTCGCCAACTGCCAAGCCATCCGCCTCACCACAGCAGCCATCGAATAAGCCGGCTGCTCCGGGCATGCCGGAAGCGGCCCGCAAGGTGGACCACGCAGCTTCGTATTACCACTACTCACTCGCTCACATGTACGAAGAGATGATGGCGATGTACAACCGCTCCGAGTACGCCAACAAAGCGATTGAAGAATACAAGCTGGCCATTGAAAACGACCCAGCTTCAGAATTCCTGAATGCCGGACTGGCGGAAATGTATGCCCGCACCGGCCGCATTCGCGACGCCGTTTTGGAAGCGCAGGAAATAATCAAGCGCGACGCTAACAACCTGCAGGCGCGCAAATTACTCGGACGAATTTATCTGCGCTCCATGGGTGACGGCCAGAGCACGCCTTCACCGGAAATCCTGAAACTCGCGGTGGAACAGTATGAAGCCATTGTCCGCCTGGAACCCAGGAGCGTGGACAATCACCTGTTGCTCGGCCATCTTTATTTCCTGAGCAAAGACCTGCCCAACGCGGAAAAACAGCTGAAGGCGACGCTGGAAATCGACCCGACATCGGAAGAAGCCGTGGCGCGCCTGGCTTTCCTGTACAACGAACAGGGTGACAACAAGCACGCCGCGGAAATTTTGAATGCTGTTCCGGAAGCGCAGCGCACCAGCAAGATCTACTCCATGCTGGGTTATACCTACGAACAGCAAAAAGATTACAAATCGGCCATTGGCTCCTATCAGCATTCGCTGATCCTGGACAAAGACAACATGGAAGCGCTCCGCGGTCTGGCCCAGAACCTGGCCAATGACAATCAGACGGCCGCCGCCATTGAGCAATACCGGATTCTCCAGGACGCAGACCCGCAGGACGCGACCGCTCCTTTGCGCCTCTCAGAGCTTTACCGGCGCAGCGGAAAATTCGACCTCGCGCAGGAAAGCCTGAAACGGGCCGAGTCCATGCAGCAAGACTCGCTCGAAGTCGCCTACAACGAAGCCAACCTGCTGGAAGCCCAGGGCAAGTACGAAGAAGCTGCCGCTGCACTGCAGAAACTGATTGCCCGTTCCAGCGCACCAAGTGACCGCCACAACATGGCGCTGTTCATGGAGCGTCTCGGCAACGTTTATCGGCAGGCCGGCAAACCACAGCTGGCGCAGGAAACGTTCCGCAAGGTCGTGGAGCTGGGCGCGCCGGAATCCGCCCGCGGCTACTCCGGATTGATTGACAACTATCGCGACCAGAAGCTGTGGTCCGATGCCACACGCACTGCGCAAGAAGCCGTAAAGAAGCTTCCGGACGACAAGAACCTCAAGCTCGCACTGGCGCAGCAACTGGCGGACGAAGGCAAGACCGAGGAAAGCATCGGCTTGGCGCAGTCCGTGGTGAAGGCATCACCCGGCGACCATGAAGCCTTGATTTCCATGTCGCAGATTTACACGCGCGTTAAGCACTGGCAGGAAGCGGAAGACATTCTGAATGGCCTGCTCAAGGAGAGTACGCGTCCGGAAGAGCAGGTTTACGTGCGCTTTATTCTCGGAGCCACCTACGAGCGGCAGAAGAAGATCGATTTGGCTGAACAGTCATTCCGCAAGGTGCTGCAACTGGATCCTGGCAGCGCAGGCACGCTCAATTATCTTGGCTATATGATGGCCGATCACAACATGCATCTTGAGGAGTCCCTCAATCTGATCAAGCGCGCCGTGGAACTGGAACCACAGAACGGCGCGTATCTCGATTCGCTGGGCTGGGCTTACTTCAAGACCGGCAACCTTGAGCTCGCGGAACAGAATTTGCGCCGCGCCGCGGAAAAGAACTCCAACGACGCCACCGTGCATGACCACCTTGCTGAACTTTATGCCCGCACCGGCAAACTCAAACAGGCCGTGACCCACTGGGAACGCGCTCTACAGGAATGGAACCGTTCCGTGCCCTACGACGTGGACCAGCAGGACGTGGCACGCGTCACCAAGAAACTGGAAAGCACCAAGGTGAAACTGGCACAGCAACAAACCAAATAACTTCACCCTGAGCTTGATCAACGGCCTTGTTCCTCATGGGAATGAGGCCGTTCTGCTTTTGGCACTTCGCATCAACGAACAGGCTTGGATGTTTGTGGCGCCGGCGGAACCACGAATTTGTCTAGATACTCTTCGAGTTTGTCCCGATGAGCGGCGCGGTACGCCGGGTAATCTTTGGCCACGCTGGCATCTCCCAGGCTGAACAAGATATAGGGCTCGATCAGGCCGGTTTTTTGCAGACGCGAGAGCAAATCAAGATTTGGATCAGCGGCAGCGGTCGCGGCAAAGTGCTTGTCTCGCTCGCTCTGCTTTGTGAGTACCGCATAGGCCGCCTGCAACGCTTCCGTTTCTTCCGCTACCGTGTGCCGGTATTCGGTTTCCGCGGGAAAATGCTTCTTGAATTCTCCGCCGCTCTCCCAAGCCGCGCGAACTTTCCGGTATCGCTCCCAAACCTTTTCCGCGCTTTCGGAAGGCTGGCTTGCGCTCCTGGCAGAACCGGGCGTCGCCGGGGTCTTACCGTCCGATGCGGCCGCTTCCGGCGACGGCATGGTGCCTAAATAAATCAATTTGATTTCGGTCTTGTTAATCGCGGCCCAGGCATGCATTTCTCGCCAGACGATTTTGTTGTACGGCTCAGCAATGGCGGCGCGGATGATCATGGTCCGCGACTTGGCCATATCGCCGGTTTTTGCCAGCATGTCCGCGTAGTAGCGGAAAGCAGTTTCTATGTTGGGATCCAGCTTCATGGCGCGCTCGTACCACTCGGCGGCGTGCGGATAGTCGCCTTTGCGGTCGTAAGTATTCCCAGTAAACAGTACGGCCGAATAGTTTTTAGGATCGAGTTGCACCACGCGCCCATAGGACATCAGGGCTGCATCGTAGTCGCGGCGGGCAAACGCGGCTTCGCCCTCGTTCATAATCCGCTCGACTTCCGGATTATCAGAGAACTTGAGGGCACCGTTCTCCGGAAGGCCGCGGAGAAGTTGCAGCAGGTTTTGCGCCAGCGGGCTCCTGTTTCCCAGGGCCGAGGCTTTTTCCAGAAGATCGCGGGCGCGAAAACGGTCTTTCGCGGCAGCAGTCTGATCGCTTTGCGTGGCGGCGCGGTCGACCAATGCCGCAGCCAAGGCCACCAACATGGCGTCGTCTTTCGGGTTGGCCTGGGCAAGTTCTTCCAGCAACGGAAGCGCCTCCAGTCGCCTGCCGTTGCTGAAAAGAGTTTCTGCTTTTTGCCGTTTTGCCAGGTAAGTGGCCTCGTCCGCC
Organism: Acidobacteriaceae bacterium; assembly: GCA_025357215.1. GTDB lineage: Bacteria > Acidobacteriota > Terriglobia > Terriglobales > Acidobacteriaceae > Angelobacter. Next base: position 7,701 of record JANXPR010000572.1, read on the forward strand.
TGGCTTGCACCCAACAGCGGGGACGATCCGGCGCTTAAAAACAAAACAAGTTCCAGAAGAAATTGCTTTCTCCTTTTCGCCAACAACATTCCCTGTTCACTCCGTGTTCTTATTTCGGCTCGGCAACGGGCCGGTTGTTCAGCGGTTGCAGCGGCCGCGCTGTGTTGTGATAGTACTTTTTGTATTCAGCGATCTGCGCTTCCGACATTTCAATCGGTTTCTTCATCAGAAACCAAGTCACGCCTTCATTACAAAGTGGGTTGGTGAGCGAACCTGGAAAGCGATAGTAGCCGCGGTCTGCGGGAAGCAAATCCGCAGCATTGAGCTTCAGGCCTTCCATTTGTTGCTGCTTTCCCGCTTCTGGAATGTGTTCCCAGAGTGCTTTAATAACGGGATTTTCCTTGCCGACAATGACCGGCACCTCAATCACCAGGAAAGTTGATTCTGGCGAAAGATGAACCAGGTGCAGGGACATCACCGGGCGCTGCCCTTTGACGGCATTTTCGCCAGGCTCATGGAAATTAATTTCGGTCAGGAAATAAGGTTTCTTCCCAATCCGTAGCCAGTAATTGTTGGGGAACTTCACTTTAAGCTGATAGTGATTGCAGTCGTTTAAGATAGCGAAGTCTGATGGCTGATATCCAAAAACCATCGGAGCCAGGCTCAATTTTTCCGCGGTCTGGATGTCAACAGGGGCCTGCATCTGCCCGCTGTTGCAGACGCCTTCCCATTGGCTCGGTCCCTGCTGTCCCGCATCGTAGCTAAATTTAGGATCGCATTTTTGGGTAGCCGCGCTGGGCATATCCATTTGGTGACCGTGGTGTTGCGGGCTCGCTGGGTCGGACAGGTGGCTGTGCTGAATTGGATCATCCAGCGCACAAGCGCCACCAGCGGCGTAAGTTGGGCTGGCGATAAGAAGTATGAGTACAACCAGCAGGGGAATACCGATTGCGAAACGGGACATCAAAGAGACCCTCCAGGCCTTCTGTATGTGAAAAACAGCTTTGGGTTGTGAATACGCCAGGCAACCGGAACGCGGCCCTGGAGAATCGCTTCTCCAAAGCCGCGTTGCCTGTTTGTCTTTGGTCAGGTACGGGCTCCCAACCAAATTGGTTGCGTTATGGCGTAACGCGGATAATCGCCATCATGCCTAGATCCTCATGCGAGAGGATGTGGCAGTGATAAACGAAGTCTCCGATGTCCGGTCCGCGGAAGTCCATGAGCATCTGCACTTGCGGGAAAGGACCGTTGGGGTTTTTGGCGTTGTCCCAGAACGGCACTTCCACCATGTCCAGGTACTGGCCGTTGATGGCCGGCGCCGGCGGGTTGCCGTTGATCTGGAAGTTGTCCTGCGACAGGATCTTGAAATGGATCTGGTGGAAATGGAACTCGTGGTTTTCCTGCGCGATGTTCTGGACAATCCACTTCTCCACCGTTCCCTGCTTGGCAATGACGGATGGCGGATTGTTGTTGTCAAACAGAACGCGCGGCTGGCCGACCACGGTGATAAAGAACTGTGTCGGCTGGACTTCACTGAATTGCAGCGTGCGGGTGTGGGCAATAGGAGCGTTGCCCAGTCCGGCAAACCGCTGCAGGCTGGTGTTTAATCCAGAGTAGTTGCCTACGGCGTCGTCCGCCAAGGGTTCGTCGTTATCGGCGGGCGCGTAACCCATCAACTTAATGTTGAAGATAGGCCGCGAAGGATCGCAATCGCCCTGCGGACCGGTGTTGACGTTGTTGGTTACCAACTGGGCCACTTTCACCGTGGAAGCAGGCGCTTTCACCAGGAATTCCACGCGCCCGGGGGTAGGCATGCGGAAGCGAGTGACGGGAATCAAAGTGCCGGGTTGCGTCCCGTCCTGGGAGTTCACCGGAACCGCGTCAATAGCCACTACCTGCATGGTCTGCGGCACACCGTCGTACATCACCTGCAAGTCCAGGATGCTGTCTGAGGTGCTGTTGGTCACGCGCCAGAACTGCGTTTCACCATTTTCCATGTGCAGAACGGCCGGCGTAAACGTGACGTTGCCGCTCGCGTCCTGATGCGAATCAATGGGAATGTAGTTCACGCTGATGTCCTGGAAAGGAACGTCAACGCCGCAATTGCCCGGGCCTTCACCTAGTCCATTCAACTGCCGCTGATCGCGCATAACAATCACGCGATGGCGCAGTCCAGAAACCGCAGGTTGCACGTTTTCCATACCGTCAACCACCAGCGCGCCTGTAGCTCCGCCCAACAGAGCCGCTTCGGCCAGGCCGTGGACGTGCGGGTGATACCAATACAGTCCGGGAGGCTCGTTGGCTGGGAATTGCAGGCTGTATTGGAAAGTGCTGCCGGAATTAATCAGGGCTTTCACCACGTTGTCTCCGCCGCACGCCGGCGAAGTGTTGGTGCCGTGATAGTGAATGTTCATGGATGAACCCGTCATGGACGTGTCGCCGCAATTGGGCGCATTGAAGGGTTCTTGCACCGGCGAAGCAGGGGTGTTGTTGGTGACAGTAATGTTGAGCGTGTCCCCTGGTTTTACATGCAAAGTCGGGTCCTCAAGACCGTCCGGCGTCATGTAGCAGAACAACTGGCGCCCCACCGAATCGGTAGTGGTCTGATAGGAGAACTTTACGCTCAAAACTCCGTTCTGGCTGAACAGAGCTGGTGGCTGGTGAATCACGCTCCCGGCTGCGAAACGTGGACAGGGGTTGGCAACAGGCCTAACTGGAACCACTCCCGCGGAAGTCGTGGTTGTGGTGACCGTGGTGATGGTCTGAGCCAAGACAGAAAGTTGGCTGCCGCCCAGCAGAAGTGCAATCGCCAGGAAGGCTGCGAAAGTCGCGTACCGTTGATTCATTTGGATCGTCTCCGAAAATAGGCAGGGGCCCGCACAAGGGCCTTGGGGAACCTTGACTCAGCAAAATCGTTCAGGCTGAGGTTCGGCGCGGGGGAGCGCCAATCAACGTTGGGAAACAGGCGTCCTTGCCCGTCGACAAAGAACATCGCGTACCCGTTTCTCAGAAGTACAAAGTGGGCGAACTACTGCGCCCAAGAGATCCATCCACAAGTAGACGCTCCTCTTGTGAAGGTCAAACGCGGACACTAGACCACAGCCTGAGAGGACCGGAAGAGGCTGGGGACCGCGCACACATAATAGCTCAAAGATTAATCTCTTAAGAGAATTTTTATTAACAGTCCTGTTTTCCGGACAGGTGTTTAGGATCTACTTTATATTCATCTATTTATGTGTGATTGAAATCTGAGAAGTCGTCCGGCGCAGATTCATGTTTTAGCGAAATCTGTAATTAGCAAGACCAAAAAGCAAACGGCCGTGAGAACTGCAATCCCACGGCCGTCCGCCGATAGCGGGCTCATCCGATTTATTTCCTGCTGATGCTCGCCATCGGTCCACAGCTGGCGGGTCAAATAGGCTGTGATACCGATGGCTGCCCGCTACTTTTTCCGCGATCACCGCTCCGGTGTCGACTGCAAAACCAAAAGCGGTTCTGCGCGGAACTTAAATTTAACCGGCAACTGGCTGACCCCCATGAAAGCTCAGCCAGCCGCCGGATTCGGGGCTAGGGCTACCCCACCACATCCATAGGACGCATCATTTCGTTGTCTTCGTGCTCCAGGATGTGGCAATGCCATACAAATTTGAAACGCTGTCCATGAACAACTTTCGTTCCGGTGGGCAGATCGAACTTCATGGCCAGTTTGGTGACCGTGCCAGGGAAAGACTTCACTACGTCCTTGGCAGCGAACAACTCTTCTGGAGTTGGCGCCTGCGGCGGACCGGTGAAGACGAGCTGGCCGGTGCTTTCGTACGTGGTCTGGTCATAGGGCTGGCGGCTGATGATCTGGAACTGCACCAGGTGAATGTGTTTCGGGTGTGCGTCACCGGTGTCATTGATCATGTTCCAAATTTCAGTGGCGCCAACTTTGGGATCTTCCGTGACCGGATCGTCCCAGTTCTTGTTGTCAAGCAGGCCGATGATCGGGAAACCGTCAGAAGCACGGTCCAGTTCGGTCAGCACCACGTCACGCGTGCGGGTGACGGAGTGCGGATTGATGATCATCGGATCGGGGTTCAGAATGAACGGAAGGCTCGACGTATCGCGTGAAGAAAGCGGCTTGGACACGCGGAACATCATGATTTCCGTGGGCACAACTTCGCCTCCACCCGGATACGGAGCCGGACCGTCATTCTTCAGCACGAAGTGCTGGCCAGCTTTACCTGTGAAGTCAACGATCACATCAAAACGCTCGGCCGGAGATTGCAACAGCGTGGTCAAAGGAACCGGAGCGGGCAACAAACCGCCGTCGGTGCCAATCACGTGGAACATCGGACCCGCCATTCCGTGGGCAACGCCATTGGCGTCCGTACGAACAATGCGCATGTTCAGGAAGCGAGCATTGCAGCCGTTCAGCATGCGGAAGCGATAGCGCCGCGGCTCGACATCGAGCACCGGCCAGGCCTTGCCGTTCACGCACATGGTGTCACCGAAAAACTCGGGGATCCAGAACTGGTGCGTGCCGTCAATGGCCGTGGGATACAGGAACGTGCCGTCCGGGTTGAACAAGCGGTCTTGCATGATCAGCGGAACTTCAAACTGGCCTTTCGGCAGGTTGAGCGAATCTTCCACTGCGTCGCGAATGATGTAAGCGCCGGCCAGACCCATGATCATGTTCAAGCGGGTAATGCCGAGCGTGTGATCGTGGTACCAGAGCAAAGTGGACTGCTGGTCGTTGGGATAGACAAATGGATTCGGGTTGTGAAGAAC
>JANXPR010000484.1 GCA_025357215.1 Acidobacteriaceae bacterium
TGGATCACAGGGCTTTCAGCAGCCGTTGGAGCGGGCTTCTCGCCATCGCATCCCAGCTTTCTGCAAACCAACTCTTAGCATCTGTCATCTTGAGCGATGCCAAGGGAGCGACGCGACCGAGGGAGAGTCGAAAGATCCCCATCCTCTGTCCCCGGCCATTCCGCTTCAGGGCGTTCTCCCCAATATCTGCCTCACCGATACTCCAGCCGAGCCGGGCTCATCGCCAAGGTGGAGAATCTCGCCCGCGCGAAAATTCCGCCATCCGCTTCTGATCAGCGGTAATCAGTGCCATCCGCGTCATCAGCGGTAAGGTTTTAGGGTTTACGGATTCGGATGGTCCGTCCCGCCGGACCAGAAGAAATTCCCCGCGCCGTCTGAATACCATTTGTTATTGCCGCTGACGGCGTCGCCGGTAAACACGCCGTTGGCGTTCAGGGTGGTGTTGGCGGGAATCACCCGGCGTACCAGCGCGGTTGCCGACGGCGCTCCCGCGCGCAGGTTCAGCGCCGTAATGGTCCGCACGGTTATCGCCGGAGGCGGATTGTTTACCGCCGGCGCAATCCTGTCCAGCAGCATCTGGGTGTCCTTCATAAAGCTTCCCGGACACGTCTTCGACGCCCTGATCTGGTGGTGCCGGATCACATGCAGTGTGTCCAGTGGTATGTGCCAGCGCCGGGCTATCTCCGCCACCAGCGCCACGCTGGTCTTGATCTGGATTTCCGGCCATACGTCGTCGGCGTGGCCTTCGTGTTCAATGCCAATCGTGTAGAAGTTCGGGTTCACGTCTTGCTTCAGCAGCGGCCAGCTGGGATTTACTACTATCCCCGCGTGGAACGCCGTGTCCGTTTCTTCCACATATTGGTGGATGTCCCCGGACTTGGCTACGCAATAGTGGGCAGACACTTTGGCTTTGGGATCGTGGAACTGCGAATCAATGGACCGCAGGCTGCCTTCGCCAATGTGGATCACAATCGCTTCCGGCAACAGGTCCAGCGGACGGCCTTGCTGAAAGTTTCCCGGAGCGCAACCGACAAATGTTTTGTCCATGGTGTTCGCTCCTTAGCCCACGGCCTTCAAGTCGCCTTGCTCGCCTTGCAATGCCGCGGGCATTGCTGCGGCTACTTGCTTTCCGCCGCTATCGTCGGACCCACCTTCCGCGCTCTGTGTTGTCTGCCGCGTGTTTCTTTGCTGTTCGTCTTTCTGCGCCAATGACGAACGCAAGCGCAGCAGGTCTTGCAGTGACTTGTACCAGAACGGCGCGCCCAGGCTCAGCAGCAATGCGGAAAATAAAATACCGGGAAATTTGCTCCAGTCCCAGCGTTCGAACCAGTGTTCGCCGGGCAACGTAACCAGGCCTGCGGTGGAAAGCAGATTGTAGTAGTCCTTCTGCACCGTGCTGGAATCTTTTGGCGGAGTGCTGGCTGCGGTCTGCGGACTCGCTGTCGCGCTGGCTGCCGGTGTGGTTTTCTTTTCTGCCGGATTCGTTGAAGCCGTTTTCGCCGATTTCGTGCTTGCCGTCACCGCGGCTTTCTTTTCTCCTCCAGAAGCCGTCGCGTTTGGAACTGGCGCGCTTGCCGGACTTGGAGCTGTTGGCATCGTAGGTGTTGCGCTAGCAGTCGCCGCTGGACTGGCCGATGGCGTTGCCGAAGCCGAACCATCTTTCGGCGCCGTCGTGCCACTCGAATTGTTCGTGTTGTCAGACGCCGCCTGCGACTTCGCCGACTCGTCCAGCAATGCCTTGGCGTTCTTGTCGATCGCCGCGCGGAACTGGTCGTCCACGGACAATCTGTTCACCAGAGCGAACGTATCCAGTTGGACGCAGACGGCGATGGCCAGTGCTGCCACAAAAGTCCATACACGGGCTGTCTGGGTAAAGCGGTCGGCCACGCGGTCAATCGTCTGGTCAAACCAGCCGTGGAGTTTGGCCACAAACTCGCTCTTGGCTTCCTGCAAGATCGCCATGCTGTGCCGGACGTCGTTCGCCAGTTGCGGACTGGCTTTTTCCAGTTGCAGGGCCATGTCCCGTATGCAACTCAGCGTCCCCGCCGGATCGGCAATGCCGTTCTTCGCGAGCATGTCCGTGGCTGCTTTTTCCAGGGCCGCTTCCGCCGGATTGGGGGTTTGTCCGGCGGCTACTTCCATCAGCAACATGGTGAGTTCTCCGCGGGAAATCACTTTGCCCATCCTGTCGCTTTGTCCCGCCACTACTGGTTGCCGCAACACCAGCGCGGCCAGGTCCGAGGCAATGGTCTTTTCCATGGCCGGATCAATGTGCCGCAACAGCCCGGCGATTCCGTCCCGCAGATTACGCTGCCGGTTTCTAAAGAGCGTGCCACAAGGGCCTAATATGAGTAAGGGCTTTAGCCCCTGTTCCGAAAAAACGCACATTTGAAAAAACGCCATCTTCCGGAGGTTCCCTTTACTAGTGTGCGCCAACCAAGAAACGTTTCCGGGATAATGTGCGCAAAATTTCAAAAACGGGAACTCACGGCCACCAGATGGCCGGGCTGCAGAGAATAAGTGCAGAAATTTTCCTACGCCGTTTGCGCTGGGCTGGCTTTGCTGCGTGACCCCAGCCAATAAAGGATGAGGCCAATGCCAATGGATCCAACCGTGGCGCCCACAATACTAAGTTCAAACAGCAACTTTCCGCTGAGACCTTTCACGTCTTCCGCGGGAACCATGGCCAGGACCATAGATCCCAGAGTGACCAAGAAGCCGAGGAGTCCTGCTGCCCAAACCCCAAACTTCCCGCCCGGCACCAGCACCGCCTGCGCGCTGTTTGCCCGGTCTTGCCGGTAGGAGAGTTTGATCACCGCAGCGTACATATAGAGGAAGGGAATAAAGTAGAGGATCACCGACATGTCCACCAGGAACAGATAGCCTTTTCTGAGCGAAGTCATGTAGGTAGTTAAAATGAGCAGCAACGCAGAGATGCCGGCCTGAACCAGGATTGAAATCCAGGGTGTCTTCCAGCGCGGGTGAAGTTTGCCGAAAAAGCTGGGCAGATAACGGTCGATGCCAGCGACAAACGGCACACGGGCCACTCCGGCTACGGTCGCTCCTACGCCTCCCGCGTTTCCCACCGTGACGAGCAACGCGGCGAGAATTCCAAACCAGGCCAAGCCGATCATGGTGCCTCCGCCGGTAATCGCCTGGAATACTCCGTTGCGCGGATCAACGTCTGCGGCGGGCCGCATCGCCAGTACCGCCACGGTTCCCAAAAGATAGATCACCGCAATCAGCGCCGCGGAAGCGTAGATGGCCCTGGGGAAAGTCTTCTTTGGTTCGCGGACTTCCTCGCTCATGGCGCAAACCAACTCCATCCCAGTAAAGGCGAAAGCGATTTGCGACCAGAAGTTGACTGTGTCCCAATTCCACTGGGGCAATGTTGAGCGCCAAGTAAAGTGGGTGAGGCTGCCATAGTGCCAAGCAATGTAACTTCCAATTCCAAGGAGCATGAGCAAAGGGACGTATGTGCCCACGCCTCCTGCGTTCTGCAGCCACTTGCCAATATTCAAGCCCACAATGTTCATAAGCACGGCAACCGCCAGAAGCGCTAGCGAGGTCCCCAACGTATAGGCCTTGTTGTCCGCCAGATAGGCGTACTTCGGTCCGCCCACGAATACTGACATTGCAACACTCGCCGCTAATAAACCCGGAAAATAAAAGAACGTATAAATCCAGTACGCCCATCCGGCTATGAATCCATGGAAGTCCCCAAACGCTTCTTTGCTCCAAACGTACAGACCGCCTTCTGACGGGAAGCGCGTGGACAACTCAATGATGATCAACGCCGTGGGTAAAAAGAAAAACACGGCGGCGCCAATCCACAAACTGATGGAAGACGTTCCGTTGTGCGCGGCGGCTGCGATCCAGCGTGGTCCCAGCACGGCGGCAATGTTGAACAACAGCACGTCCCAGAAGCCCATGGCGCGGCGTAACTGTGATTTTTGGTTTCCGGCTTCCAGGTTTTCCGATTGCATGGTGGTTGCTTCGCTCCCAACGCTTGAGAAAATTAAGTTTCGCCTCGGCGCGTCTCGCGCGCTTGAGGCGGCCCCGGCTTCAAACACCGTAAACTCTTCGCCGCAGTTGTACCGGTTCCTGCCTAAGACGCAATCCCGACTTCCTTGTTTTCTTCCGTACTTATTCGGACAACCTGCGTATTACATAACTCCGCATTACACAACGAAGACGTGAGTTTAGCAAAACAAAATGCGCTCCTCTTCTTTTTGCATCATGCCGTTTTCGTCGTTCCGTCTAGGCGGCACCAAAAATTCGTTCCCCAAAATCCAAAACCCCAAACCCTGTCATCCTGAGCGACGTCCGAGCCTTGGCGAGGACGAGTCGAAGGACCCCGAGAATCTTTCCCGCTTGAATGCCGATTCAGGGAGTTCTCCCACGAATCCGTTTCTGTAAGTCCTGTAAACGATAGATGAGGTTGGCGAGGCCGCTTTACTTACTGAGTTCCAGCGCCGCAGGCGCGAAACAGTCTAGCCCACCTTTGAGGCGAGCGAATGCGAAGCGGAAAGGGTGGGTAGACTGCAAAAAAAATCCAAGCCCCAGCGGGGCGACACAAACGAAAAATCGTTCGTCCCAACTCTTAGCCGAAACGACTCCACAGCGATCGCGCGGCTGAATGCTCTTCCGTCCGCGCTTCCTCTCGTCCCCGGCAATTTGACATCCCCTCATGCGTTCTTTACTTTGCTTGCGACTAGTTCTGTGCACTTCAGGAGGCACGCAATGCGGCGGTTTCTCCGAGTTTACTCTTTGCTAACCATGGCAATTCTATGGGTGGCCACAGCGGTGGCCCAGGACCTCAAGTCCTTTGAAAAAAGGACCACCGTTAAGGTCCTCAAGAACGGATTCACCGTGATTTTGTGCGAACGTCCGGAAGCCCCCGTTTTTTCCTTCTTCACCATCGTGGACGCCGGTTCCGTCCAGGACCCGCAAGGGCAATCCGGCATGGCCCACATGTTTGAGCATGAAGCTTTCAAGGGCACGGACCGCATCGGCACCACCGACTACGCCAAGGAAAAAGTCGCTCTGGCAAAAGTAGACGAGACCTGGGCCGCTTATGATCGTGAAGACCGTCGCGAAAACGGCCGTGATCCCAAAAAAGTTGCCGAACTGAAAGCCGCTTTCGAAAAGGCCAATGAAGCCGCCAACAAATTCGTCATCAAGAACCGCTTCGGAGAAATCATTGACCGTGAAGGCGGCGTCGGCCTGAATGCCAGCACGTCAGAGGACGCCACCGTGTACTTCTATTCGTTCCCGGTGAATCGTCTGGAAATTTGGGCGTATCTGGAATCTTCGCGCTTTCAGCACGGCGTGCTGCGCGAATTTTATAAAGAGCGCGACGTAGTGCATGAAGAGCGCCGTCTGCGCATAGACAGTGCTCCTATCGGCAAACTGATTGAACAGTTCGCGGCCACGGCTTACACCGCGCATCCCTACGGACGCTCCGGCGTGGGCTGGCCTTCAGAGCTTGACCATCTCACCGCGACCGAAGCCGCGACGTTCTATAAAAAATATTACGTGCCTTCGAATACGGTGATCGCCGTGGTGGGCGCGCTCAAGCCGGAAGAAGTTTTCCCCATCGTGGAAAAATATTTCGGACCGATCCCCGCCGCGCCCAAACCGGAGCCGCTCACCACCATCGAGCCGGAACAGTTTGCCGAGCGCACCGTGGTTATCAAGGACAAGTCGCAGCCGTTCTACATCGAGGGCTACCACCGCCCCAGCTACCAC
>JANXPR010000494.1 GCA_025357215.1 Acidobacteriaceae bacterium
GAATTTTTCCCAATTGGAAAAATGTCCAACCAGGTTGGAATTTGCCAGCAGCACTCGCGGAGCAAACTCGTGAGTTTGGAAAATGCCGACCGGCTTTCCTGATTGCACCAGTAAGGTTTCGTCGTTTTCCAGCGACTTCAGCGCTCGCACAATGGCGTGATAAGCCTTCCAGTTGCGCGCAGCCTTGCCGGTTCCCCCATACACCACCAAGTCTTGCGGACGCTCCGCCACCTCTTCGTCGAGGTTGTTCATGAGCATGCGCATGGCGGCTTCCTGCGGCCAACCTTTGCAACTGATCTCGTTGCCACGCGGGGCTTTCAGAGGAGGAATGTGGGTGGTGATCGCTTCCGTCTCAACAGGCATAGGGAAATGGTAGCAGGATTGAGACCCCTTGAGGCAATAGCGACACGAAGGAGATTGGTAATCGGGTGATCGGGTAATTTGGCAATTTCAATCGCGCGTGGCTAATCAATTACCCGATTTCAAGTTACCCGATTTCAAATCTTTTCCCTACCAACTGCTGTAGGCCGTGCCGTCACTGCCAACCACGCTGGACCCGCTTTTTACGTCGCTGATGCCCGGCTCGTTCTGGTCAACACTGGTAAGCACGTCTTCCTGGACGACCTGCCAACTGGAATCGGAGTTGGTAAACGGGTCTTTGGGGATCGCGCGCAGGTAGCCGGCGCCGACAATATCCTGCAAGGACTGCGGGGCTTTGCCTTTGTCCTGCGAATACTGGTCAATGGCCTGGCGCATGTTGTACAGGTCTTCTTTCAACACAGCTTCATTGGCGTGACGGAGATGCGTGGTGAAAACCGGCACCGCAACCGCGAGCAATATGGCGATGATGGCAATCACAATGACCATTTCGATCAAAGTAAAGCCGCGCTGGCGCCGTCGCATGGATAGATTGAAAGAAGAGTGTTTCATGTCAGTTACCAATCCTTGTATTTCGAACCATCCAGGGCCGTGCCCGTGGACTTACTAAAAACGTCAAACACGTTTTGGCCGCCCCAGGAGTCGGACGTCGGGTCATCCTGCATGGAGCGTAGGCCCCAATCCTTATTTCCCGTCATGGGGTCAACGGGGACGCGGCGGAGGAACCGGATCTTTTTCCCCGCGGGCCCTTCTTCGCCATTTACAAGCGTGTCCATATCCGGTGGATAGCCTTCCGCGCCGAGTTTGGTGCGGAATGTATTCTTGTCGGCGGCATCCTTGTAGCGATCAATGGCACCGCGCATTTCCCAAAGATCGCGGCGCAGTTCAGTTTCCCGCTGGCGCTTCACACTAACCTTCACCACCGGAACCGCTGCCCCCATCAGTACCAGGAGGATGGTGATGACCACGATCATTTCCAACAGGGTCACGCCGTGTTGTTTTTTGGTTCGTGGATTTCCAATTTGATTCATCATGTGCATCGCCTTCCTCCTTCCCCTAGATTCGTGCTCATGTTCCCGTGTTGCCTAAATAAGCGCCGCTTAGTTCACCGTTACCGTGGCTTGCGATCCGCTTACTTCCATCGGCTGGTTCTGGCTGTTACGCGCTCCAGGAACCGCGATGGCCACGGACGCCGAGCCTTTGGCCTTGGCGCTGAAGAGCAGCGTAAAGACCGTGCCGTCTCCCGATACGCCGGCGGTGCCCGGAGGCCGCTGCGCGGTGATCTGCAGCTTGCCGACTGACGGATCGTCGCGATGGACCAGCGCAACCGCCTGGCCGTCTTTACCCAGGAACTCGCCGCCCGACACGCTTACAAACTGAAGTACGCGCGCGTCATAGCTGATCTGAGTTAGAACGGATGCAACGTCCTGCCCATGCGCCAAAACTACATTCAAGACAAACGATGCGCCCATCTGAGGCGTAAGCGTTGCCGGATCAAGCTTGAGCGTCATCTGGCCGGGCATCGGTCTGGTAGCCGGGGGCTGCGTGGCTTGAGGTTGTGTGGCTTGAGGTTGTGTGGCCTGAGGCTGCGTGGCAGGCGGTGTGGCCGGAGCCGTTGTGGCCGGCGGTACAGTCGTCGGCTGCGTTGGACGAGGCGTTACGGGCGCGACAATAGGAGCCGCGGCTGCTGGCTGCGGAGCCACCGCCTGTTTGGCGGCGATATGCAGATCAATGCCGCTGCCGGTGCCTACGTCAAAGGCCTTCTTGTTCATGTCAGAGAGTTCCTGGTTGCGCACAATGTGCGGAACCAGCAGGAACACGATTTCGTTCGTTGTGGTGTGCTTGGTCTGTTCCGTGAAGAGATATTTCAGGATCGGAATTTCTCCCAGGAACGGCGTGCCACTCTGGCTCTTGACTTCCTGGATTTCCATGATGCCGCCTAGCAGGTTCACTTCGCCGTCATTCAAGCGGACGGTGTGTTCCACTTTGCGCTGGCTGATGACCGGCTGCTGAATGCCGCCGATGGTCACCTGGCTGCTTACGTTGGAAACTTCCATGGTGGTCTTGAGCGTAATCTGGCCATCAGGATGCACGCGCGGAGTGATTTCCAGAATCACACCCACGTCTGTATACGTAAACTGCGTGTTCACACCCACGGCGCCCACCGCCGTACCCACACCGAGCGGCGTGCCGAACGAACCGGTGGCAATGGGAATCTTATCGGCAATTGCCACGCGGGCTTTTTCAGCGTCCGTGGCACGGATGCGCGGGCTTTGCAGGATCTTGGAATCGCTGTCTGACAAGAGCGCCTTGGCCTTGATGCCGTCAATTACCACGCCGTAATTGGTGGAATTGAGGTGCTGCAGGTCATTGAAATTCAAATTCGGAGAAGTGGAAGTGGTGGTGGTACCTGTAGTGGTGGAGGTAACGGCCGGTTGCAATACAACGGACGCGTTCTGCGGCGGAGTAATGCCGTAATCGCGCGTCTTGTCTTTCGAAACCTGCAGGACGAACACGTCCACAATCACTTCCGGCTTGGACTTATCAATGTCGTCAATCATTTTCTGCGCCAGGGCCAATTGGTCTGGCGTGCCTTTGATGACGATGGCGCTCTGCGAAGGAATCTGCTGAATGCGCTGGACTTCTAGTACGGTACGGATGGCGTTAACGATGTCCTGCAGGTCCGTGGGACCCGAGACGTTGCCCAAATAGAAAGTCTTAACTACGTTCTGCTCCAGTTCGCGGCGCTTGGCCTGCGTATCCTGGGCGACAAAAATTGTATTGGGCGTTACCGGACGCCAAAACGTGCGCGACTCCAGCGCGACGATGTCCAGCGCTTCCTGCAGCGAAACCTTCCGTAAGCGGATGGTCAAGCGGCGCGAAGTGTAATCAGGATCGAAAAGAATATTGATGCCCGCCAGTTTGCCAATGGTCTCGTAAATCACCTTGGTGTCTTCCGTGGCTTCATAGGCATCCATGGGGACGTTGGAAATTGGACCAAGCTCCGCCGGTGACGTGGCGGCCTCCAGGCGACGGCGCAGAGGATCGTCGTCATCGACGCGGGCTGTTGGCTTGCCGGTGGCCGGCGTCTTTTGAATGATCTGCTGTGTGCGTCGGACTTCCTGCGCAGCCAGATCATTGCTGGGATCGATTTCCGCCGCCAGTTGGAACATGGCCAGCGCGTCCTGTAGCCGTCCAATGTCGCGCAGCTTTTGTCCGCGATGGACTTTCATGGAAGAAGCCAGGAACCGCGTGCGCTCAAACGATGCGCGATAGCGGAGATCTTCCGGTTTCTCGTTATAGGCCGCTTTGTAAAACTCGTAAGCGGCTTCGTAGTCCTGGCGGGCTTCCGCCTTCACGCCTTTCGCATGCAGAGACTTTGCAGACTCCGCCCACGACATGGCAGCCAGACACAACACAACCAAGAGGGTACTTGCGACTCGCCTCATAATCTCCTGCTTTTTAGATTCCGGACTGCCCCAACTCCTTCTTTTTCAGGGGTTTAATAGAAGGATATACTTTTCAGCCAACACCCGGAAACAGACCTATCGGAATGCCAGATTATACACCGAATTCCTACTATCCCTAGAACGTCTTTAGTAACCACCTTTGCACTGTGATAGCATAAAAATTTTGCTGAGAGCAGCAAAAAGCTGCCATGGCCCGCCAAACGACACACCAGACCGAACCCAACAAGCCCAAAAACGTCAAGCGCGACCCCGTCGCTTCCGGCGAACGCGATGCCGCGGTCAACCGTTCCGCCGGTCACAATTACTTCCTGGAAGACCGCATGGAAACCGGCATCATGCTCAGCGGATCAGAAGTAAAATCCGTCCGTTCAGGACGCGCCAATCTAAAAGATGCGTACGCCCTCATAAAGGATGGCGAGCTGTGGTTGCTGAACGCCCATATTGGCGCGTATGAAAACGCCGGTTACTCGGGTCATGCTCCGCTGCGGACCAGGAAGCTGCTGGTCCACAAAGAAGAGCTGCGCAGGCTCATCGGCAAGACCATGCAGAAGGGGTTCACGCTCATCCCCACGCGTATGTATTTCAAGAACGGAAAGATAAAATGTGAGATAGCGCTGGCCAAAGGCAAACAGCACTGGGACAAGCGCGAAACGGAGCGTCGCCGGACCGACGAGAAGGAAACCCGCGCGGCTATCGCCCGTTCGCGAAAAGCTTAAACACGGGTCGAGAAAAAATTGAAACCCGGTCAGAAAAAGCCGCCGCAGGCCTCAAAAAGCTGGATTTGAGTTAAGGACTTTAATAATTCTCAGGAGTTTAAGCGTCATTATGGACACGCGATTGATCATTGCCAACCTGCCGGATGTGGAAACTGATTGCCTGGTCGTCTTTGCCCTGGACCACTCGAACACCAGCGACAAACAGTCCACGCTGAAACTTGCTTCTAAAGATGCTGCCGCGGAAAAAGCCGCCGCGGACATCCTGGCTTCCGGCGAATTTGGCGCCAAGCCGCAGGAGACGGTGATGATCCACCGTCCGCAAGGCATGAAAGCCAAAAGGCTGCTCATCGTCGGTGGCGGCAAGGCGAAGAATTTCACGCACGTGGAGCTGCGCAAGTCCGCCGGAGCCGCACTCCGGGCCATCAAGCCCAAAATGATCAAGAGCTGCGCCATCGCCCTGCCGGAACTCGCGTCCGGAGCGGGAGACGCGGTGCGCTCCATTGTGGAAGGCGCATACGTCGCGGATTTTGACCCGGACACCTACCGCAGCGATCGCAAAGACTACAGCATGAAAGACGTGACCGTGGTTGCGCCTGCTCGTTCCGACCAGGGCAAACTGCAAGCCGCCTTTGACCAGGGAAAGATTCTTGGCGAATCGCAGAACTTTACGCGTTCACTCGTCAACGAGCCCAGCAACAAACTTACGCCCACCATGATGGCCGATCGCGCCAAATCCATGTGTGACAGCGTAGGGCTGAAGTGCGAGACGTTCGGTCCAGCGAAAATCAAAGAATTGAAGATGGGTGCCTTCTGGAGCGTGGCCCA
>JANXPR010000539.1 GCA_025357215.1 Acidobacteriaceae bacterium
AAGGCCTCGGCGGCGGCGGTTCAACACCCGCATCCACGTCCTACACATACAGCACGGCAATGCAAGCCGTTCTCGGCTTCGGGACTATCGATCACATCGACGCCCTCTGGACATCGGCTGGCAAGATTCCGGTTCAAGCTCTCTCCATTGACTTCACCATTCCTGGTGGTGGTGGTCACATTGACATCAGTGATCCCGGTTATCAGGGTGACAGAGGCGTCGGCGCTCACACAGCATATAGCCAAGTGGTGAACGACTTTGGCTCTGGTGGCAGCAACACACTCTCGGGAACATATGACGTGCCGTTCACGGCGGGTGCTACACCCGGCCCTGCGATCTATACCATTTCGAATCCCTCGGCGGGCGTGACGCGGTACACGTTTCATTCATCGGATGGCGGCAAGACGGTAACGATTAATTACACGACGAACTTCGCCGTGGTGCAGCTGACCGCTGAGATCGTCATACCGGGTTCCGCATCATATGACGTTCCTGACCCCACCAACTTTCAATATCCGGTCCAAGTCAACTATGCCGTTAGCGGCAATCAGTTCTTCGGGCCGGGTACGATTACCGGCGTCCAGCAGTACAACGCGAACCTTTCGGGTCATTACACATTCAATTCCGGTGACATCGGGCAAACCGTAATCATCACGTATGCCAGCAAAGACCCGAACAGCAATGCCGCGACGGTTTCCAACTGGAGTTTGATCCAAGGAACGGACACACAAGCCGCTTGGTCCTACCTTGCCGGCCATCACCAGGACGCGGCCATCGCGCACCGAAACGTCGCGATGATTGTGTCCTCCGCTCTACAGCTCGGCTCCTCGGGAAGCATGCCACAGTTGAGTTTTGAGGGGATCGCCAACAAATACATGGCGGGTGCCGGTAACGCGGGATGCAACCCGGCGGACGTCATCACTGCTATCCTCACGGATCCTGTTTGGGGAATCGGTTTAGACCCGGCCCTTCTCGGTGACTGGAGCAATGCGCGGAACTTCTGGCAAGCGCACGGCTTCTTCATCGCGCTGTTTCAGGACACACAGTCCACGGCGTGGAATGTTATTGACCAGATTCTGGACGCGGGTCAAGCCATGCGCTTCTGGGACGACGGCAAGCTTCAAATCGCCGTATATGGCGACACGTCTTTCGCTGGCAACGGAGCGATTTTCGAACCTGACACGCAGCCGGTGTTCGAGTTCTCTGTTGACGACATGGTCGCCAAAGGCGGGTCGGAGCCGGTCACGATTGATCTGGAGCCAGAAAACAAAGTCTTTAACCGCGTCAAGGTGGAATTTCAGAACGCCCAGAACGACTACAACACGGACGTAATAATGGAGGACGACCCCGCGTCTATTCAGGCCTTCGGAATCAACGAAGAGGGACAGCAGTCTTGGCACTTCATTCACTCCGTGCTAGTGGCACAGATGGCGGCTAACCTCCGCCTGAAGCGCATGGTCAATATCCGCGAGAAGTTCAAGATGACGGTCACCAGTCGCTACCGGGCCGACCTCAAGCCAATGAAGCTCGTGACGGTCACTTGGGACAAGATGGGCTGGGCCCAAAAGCCTCTCCGTGTCCTGTCCATCGAAGACACACACAATGGGTTGAACCTGACGCTGGAAGAATTTCCATACGGCATCGGGAAACCGACAATTCATCCGAAGATGACTCCCCAGGCTATTAATGCCAATCCCGGCCTGATTAACCCTGGCAACTCTGACATCATTGCTCTGGAAGAACCGGACGAAATGAACGGCTTCATAGGGCGGCGAGTCCGCATCTATGCCAATCCAGAGCAACCAGATGATTGGGGAGGATGCGAAATCTTCACTTCGGATAACAACACCGATTTCAAGCAGCTGGGACGGATTACAGCTCCGGCTGTTCTTGGTACTCTTACATCAACCCTGAACGTCGGTACGGGCGACCCGGATATTCAATCTCTTACCCTGACCGTGAGCAACGGACTTCAGATCGTCACCCCTCCAACTTCGGACTTTGATAACAAGCTCAGCTTGCTCGCCATTCTTGACGTAGCGGGAACGGTAGAGATTGTGGCATTCAAGAACGCGGCCCTAACCGGGGTCAGCGTCTACACATTGGATCATTTCCACCGTGCCTTGTTCGGCACCACTCGGGCATCGCACGTAAGCGGCGCGACTATCATCGAACTTGGTGAGAGCTTTGTACCGTTCGAATACACGCCAGACCGCGATGGAACACATCTATACATTAAGGCAGCGAGCTTCAACAAGTTCTTAGGACGCCAGCAAGACCTGGGCGATATATCGTCTGTAGACATCGTACTGACCGGAGCGTACGGCGGATTCTTCGACAAGACCACAGGTACGCTGATTTTCGACAAGATCACTGACACAACGAATTACAAGAAGACGACGCCCAATCAGATTCAATATCTGGACAGCTCGTCTGGTCGGGTCATCGTCTCAACGATCTTGAACGATCAAGGCTCCGCCCTGCCCGGCCAATCGGTTACCTTCACCAAAGCAGCGGAGACGATCTCGACGCTGGGATTCAGCTGGGGCACACAGACAATCTTCAGAGCGGACGGCTCAAGCGTAACGCTGAGTGCCAGTAGCCAGTCGTTCTCTTCCCTGTCGAGTTCGACCACATACTATTTCTATCCGTACCTGACCTTCTCAGGGAGCACGGCGACGATGAACTTCCTCGGGCCGTACACATCACCGTCAGCGGCTCATGCGCTGGAAGCCGCTTTCGACACTCGCACGCCAATGGGAGCACTCAGCGATACGACTACATCAAGCGGTACGGGCGGCGGTGGCACGATTGACCCAGGCGGCCCGTGTCCTCACGAGGATGAACTTGCCTGGATTATCAGAGATGGAGCCGAGCCGGTTCGGATGCCAGCAAAGGATGTCCGCGACGGTGACCTTATCAAAGGATGGAGTTTTGCTGAACGGAAAGAAATGTTCCGCCCTGTCCCATGTATCCTCCACGCATTTTCTACGATGTGGTATCGGGTGCGAGGCTATCTCGTGAGTCCATGCGAGCCGGTCTATCTTGATGGTCAATGGATCGATGCTTACTTGGTGCCTGGAGCTGAGAAAGTCAGGGGTGTTCCGGCTTACCGCATCGAGATCAAGGTCGGGGCAAATGAGCACGAAGAACACAACTATTACTTGGACAACGGATGGGAGGCTCCTCTGTTGATCCATAACCCGATTCTTCCACGGAGCTAACAGCATGAAGATCAGCGGCTGGATTCTTTCAAAAACCGACACTCATCCCGAAGGATACGAGGTTCCGATTGTTGCCTCAATGAACGTTGCGTGGCACGGCCCGATGCAGCCTCTGCACCCGGATGGCTGGATGCTCGTGCAAGTCAAGTGTCATGGTGCTCATCACCGCTACATGGACCACGACGATGACGTGATTTGGATTGGCAACGAGTGGAGCAAGGTTCCACCGGAACTGCTTGAAGCATACGCAGAGAAGCTTGACCCGAAAGAGAAATACGACAACTTGGGACAAGTGTTGGACAAGCTCGGGGAATGGGACCTTCGCTTTCTGGAGCGTCTACCCGAGAAGTAAACTTTCTCCCCTATAAGTAGGAGCATTATGAGCAGTCTGAGTTTCGGAGCGAATGCTCTGATCAACAAGCCGTGGCGTGGGCCGTGGGATAGCACAGTCAACTATGTCCTGTTCGACACCGTTTCATATGGCGGTTCGTCTTGGGTGGCGATTGTCACCAACACGAATGTCATACCGGGAACGGACGCCACGAAATGGAATCTGTTGGCGTCCATTGGTGGGCTTGATCCCACGCTGGAACTGGCTGTGTATGTACCCGGCTTGTTTAACAGCAGTCAGGAGGTCATCTCGATTAACGTCGTGCGGGCCTTCTCGCTACCGAGCGGCTTGACTGGTTCGCTGGGAACGCTGAAGACCGCCCCGGCTGGTGGGAGCTTCGTATTCACTCTCAAGAAGAATGGCTCCTCAATCGGAACGCTCACCTTTGGCGTGGGGAGCACAAGCGGGACGTTCTCGTTCGCATCGTCACAGAGCTTCGTTGTGGCAGATGTGTTTTCAATTTCCGCACCAGCAGTGCAAGACTCAGCGGCTGCGGGACTCGCGGTAACTATGCTGGGCACCAAAAACTAACAGGAGAAACAAACCATGGCCGTAACAAGCGCACTGTGCACAAGCTACAAGAAAGAACTCTTAAGCGGTGTGCATCTCTCGACCGACACCTACAAAATCCTCTTGCTCAAAGTGGGAGCCACGGGCACCTACGATGCAACTGTAACCAATGCGGGCACCCCCGGCACGGGTACTCCGTCCTTGGCGAACGTTGGAACAGATGAGACATCGGGAACTGGATACACCACCGGCGGGGTCGCGATGAGTGGGTTCACCACATCATTCTCTGGCACCTCCGTGTGGCTCACCTGGACGACCAACCCTTCATGGGCGGCTTCCACGATCTCGGCGATTGGCGCTATCCTCTACAACGTCACGCAGGGCAACAAGGTTGTAGCAATCATCAGCTTTGGTGGCACTGTCACTGACACCATCGGCACCTTCACAATCACGTTGCCAGCCGCCGGAGCCGGAACGGCGATCATCAACCTGGTCTAAGTCGGAACTTTTGGTGACCCAAAACTCAGGGGACAGGGCTGTATGTCCTGTCCCCTTTTTGTTGTTTTCTAAGGAACCTGATGTCCACTGCTGGCCCTAATTTTCCGACAACTGCAACCGGCACCACCAATGCTGTAGGCGGCGGGTCCAAGATCTGGAGCAACCCGACGCGGGTGCAGGTCTCGGACAGCTCATTTGCCACGTGTCTCCTAACCATTGGCACGTTCAGTGACGACCTTAAGGCAACCGGATTCGGTTTTGCCATCCCGGCAGGTGCCACCATCAACGGCATCCTGCTGGAAATCAATTACAAGGACAACACCGGCGCCACCACGGAGGCCAATGTCCGACTGCTGAAAGCGGGCACGGCTGCCGGTTCCGATAAAAACCTAGGCGCTACTTTTGGCACCACGGCGGCAACGGTTTCTTATGGCGGCTCGGCGGATTTGTGGGGCACCACATGGGCAACGAGCGACATCAACGACGCCAAC
Source organism: Acidobacteriaceae bacterium (assembly GCA_025357215.1). Lineage (GTDB taxonomy): Bacteria > Acidobacteriota > Terriglobia > Terriglobales > Acidobacteriaceae > Angelobacter. The sequence continues at coordinate 5,115 of JANXPR010000539.1, forward strand.
TTTGGCGCTACTTTCGTTTGCAATAACTCCATTGGCGCTTCAACGGCCTCTGTTGACTACATGCGGGTCACGGTCACTTACACCCAGAATGCAAACGTCAACGCTCCGGCGCTCTCGGCTACAGGCTCACGTGGTACCGCTACCTTCTCCGGCACAGCAACGGTCGCTCCTTCCGGTGTTATAGGGCCACGGCTTCCTTAGGCACTGCCACCCCCTCGGTATTCGTCCTCCCGACCGGGGTCTCGGCTACAGGCTCACGTGGTACCGCTACCTTCTCCGGCACAGCAACATTCGCTCCTTCCGGTGTTAGTGCCACAAGTTCAGTAGGTGCTCCAACAGTAACGGGTACCGCTGTCAGGTCGGTGACAGGAGTAAGCGCGACGGCCTCTCTGGGCACAGCCACCCCCACCATCTCTGTTCCTGTCACCGGAGTCAGCGCGACAGCTGCGCTTGGAACAGCGACTTTCAGCGGCACAGCAACATTCGCTGTCACCGGATTGAGTTCAACTGCCTCATTAGGAACCATTACACCAAAGGTATTCGTCCTCCCTGCGGGCCTAAGCGCGACGGGTTCACTAGGCACAGCTACCCCCTCGGTATTCGTCCTCCCGACAGGGGTCAGTGCGACGGCTTCCTTAGGCACAGCTACCCCCTCGGTATTCGTCCTCCCGACCGGGGTCAGTGCGACGGCTTCCTTAGGCACAGCTACACCTACGGGTACAGCCAACTTCAACACTACGGGCCTAAGCGCGACGGGTTCACTCGGCACTACTACATTCACGGGTACAGCCAACTTCAACACTACGGGCCTAAGCGCGACGGCTTCCTTAGGCACAGCTACCCCCTCGGTATTCGTCCTCCCGACCGGAGTCAGTGCGACGGCCTCTCTAGGTCAAATCGGGATTGATGCCGTTGTCAGCGTCACGGGCGTTCACGCCACCGGCGTGCTTGGTCAAATCATTGGCGTTCTTAGTGCGAATGTTGTGGGAGTCGTGGCGAGTGCCTTCGTAGGAAGCGTGGCGGTGGAAGTCCGCAACAGGATGCCGGTCGTCGTCTGGATTAACTGATTCTCAGCAGGGTTGACATATGAAGGAGCAAGAATGACTCTACAACTGAATGCGCTTGAATGGCTCTCAACCCACATACACATGTTGGGGTGGAGCACAATCTCAGCTGTTGCGGCCCGCGTGCTGTGGCTTCTCTTCAAAGGCGGGACGCTCTTCATTGACGCCAAAGGCCGGGTGCTGACGGCGGAAGCACACCTCACCAAAAT
>JANXPR010000554.1 GCA_025357215.1 Acidobacteriaceae bacterium
TGCGGTCTTTGACCGCTCCGTGTCTCCGGCCTTTACACAGACGGTGCTCAAAGCCAAAACTTCCGTCGATCTGCAATTGATTGAAATCGACGCTACGTTCAAACCCGGGACGCCGCTGCACTTTGCCGTCACCATCACACCCTCGTCAGCGCCGGGAACCGTAGTCTTTTTGGATGGAACCACGTCCATCTCAAACGCGGTGCCGGTGAGCAACGGCAAGGCCAATTTCACAACAAGTTCGCTTAGCTCAGGGACGCATTTCATCAGCGCACGCTACAGTGGCGACGCCAACTTCAACCCGGCCAGTTCAGACCAACTCAAAGTGAAAGTCAAATAGCGAGACGCGAAAACACATGGCAAGGGAGCCCGGCATGGGCTCCCTTTCTTATTGATCCTTCTACTTTTTTATATTCACGAAACCAGCGCGCCGAACACAACAGCCGGAGAAGTCGAGTTGGGCCGTCTTGCCTTAAGAGCCAAATACACTCTTGAGCGCACTCGCCAGAGCATGGCCGATGGTTTGGCATTCGTCGTGCGAAATAGTAAACGGTGGCGCCAGCAGAATGTGGTCGCCTTGCAGGCCGTCCACGCAGCCTTGTGTGGGATAAGTGAGGACGCCGTTTAACATGGCCGCCGCACGGATTTTCTCGCAAATGCTTTCTTCGCGAGCGAACGGCATACCTGAAGCTTTGTCTTTCACAAACTCCACACCGGCCAGCAGTCCGAGGCCACGCACGTCGCCCACGTGCGGGTGCGACTTCACAGGTTCCAGCGCGGCAAAGAGGTCCCGGCTGGCTTCCGGAACGCGGCCAAACAGATTCCGTTCTTCCAGAACATCGAGCACGGCGTTGCCGGCGGCCATGGACAACGGATGCGCCTGGTAAGTAAAACCATGCTGGAAGGCTCCTGACCCTTTGGCGAAAGCTTCCACCACGCGCGGCCCAACAATGACGGCGCCCAGCGCAGCGTATCCACTGGCAATGCCCTTCCCCACGGTGATGATGTCCGGCGTTACGTTCCAATTCTCCACAGCAAACTTCTTTCCGGTACGGCCCAGGCCGGTCATCACTTCGTCGGCAATCAGCAGGATGTCATGCTCGCGGCAGATTTCAGCCAAGCGTTGTACGTAACCTTCCGGAGGCACCGCCGCGCCCAACGTCGCGCCAACCACCGGCTCAAAAATGAACGCTGCCACGGAATTCCAATTCGCGCTGCTAAGCAGAAGATCGAGCTCGTTGGCGCAGGCCAGCATGCAATCCGGAAATTTCAGATGGAGTTCGCAACGCGCACAGAAGCAAGATGCAATGTGTCCCCACTCGGACAACAGAGGTTGGTACGGCGCGCGGCGCGCCACGTTCCCGCTCACCGCCATGGCGCCCAAAGTACTTCCGTGATAACTCTGGCGACGCGAAACCACGCGGTAACGCTCCGGCTGTCCGCGTTCCAAATGAAACTGCCGCGCCAGTTTGATGGCGGTTTCGGTCGCTTCTGATCCGCCGGACGTGAAATAAACTCTTCCGCCGTTGCGCATTCCGGCTGGCGCCAGCGCCAGCAAGCGCTGCGCCAATTTTTCAGCCACGGGAGTGCTGAATTGTGAAGTGTGGGCGAAAGAAAGTTGTTCGGCTTGGCGGGCCATCGCGTGCCCAATCGACGCCACGCCGTGGCCAATACTCACGACGGCGGCCTGGCCAAAAGCGTCAAGGTATCGCTTACCGTCTTCAGTGAAAATCCAGCAGCCTTCGCCGCGGACGGCCTGAGGATAGTCTTTACGGAAATTTCGCGGAAATAAATGCGACGGCATGGCTGCGGTTGCCGATCTTAGCAGAGCTTTTAGTCTATGGTGGTGTACAGTTCGCGCGTGCGCTGGTCCATGATGGTGTCCAGTCCGTCAATCACAAATTGCTTGAAATACGTTGCGTTGCGGTGCGCGTCCAAAGACGAACGGTCTTTGTATTGTTCGTAGAACAAGAATTTGCGCGGGTTCTCCGTGGACTGGTGCCCCACGTACAGCAGACAACCCGGCTCCTTGCGGGAATGTTGCTGCATGATCCGGATAAACTCCTTGCACTTCTCTTCCGTCCCCGACTTCACCAGCATATCCACTTTCAGGACAATCATGTAGCCCTCGCAACTTTATTTGCGGCGTTATTTTGCGGACTTTGCGGCCGCCAATTCAGCTTCAAATTCCGGCATGAACATGGTCTGGTCGCGGTCCGGACCAGTGGACACCATGCCGATACTTGCGCCGCTTTCCCTCTCTACAAACCGCAGATACTCTTGCGCCTTCTTCGGCAACTTGTCAAAGCTGGTCACGCCTTCAGTGGACGTCTTCCAACCTGGCATATTTTCATAGATGCATTCAACCTTTTCAAAGCCCGTGGCCAGCGCGGGGATGGAATCGGTCTTCTTTCCGTTGACCTTATAACCCACGCAGATGGGGATTTCAGCCAGTTCATCGAGCACGTCCATTTTGGTGACGACCCACCAGTTCACGCCGTTGATCATCTGCGCATAGCGCAGCAACGGCAGGTCAATCCATCCGCACCGCCGCGGACGTCCTGTAACCGCGCCGTACTCGTTGCCGCGGGCACGCAGTTTGTCGGCTACCGGGCCTTCCACTTCCGTGGGGAATGGTCCGCTACCCACGCGCGTGCAATAAGCTTTGGTTATCCCGATCACAGTTTGAATCGCGTTCGGGGGAACGCCGGTGCCAATCACCGCACCTCCGGCGCAGGCGCTGGACGACGTAACAAAAGGATACGTGCCATGGTCGATATCCAGCATGGTGGCTTGCGCGCCTTCAAACATCACGGATTCGCCCGCGTTGAGAGCCTTGTTCAACAACACGGCCGTGTCTGTAACGAACGGCGCAATCTTCTCGGCGGCTTCCGCATATTCGCGATGCATGGCTTCCGCGTCCAGTGGCTCGGAGTTGAACAGCGCGTGCGCGATCATGTTTTTTTCGCGGCAGGCGTTCTCGATGGTGGTCTTGAGCAGGTTGGCGTCCAGCAAGTCAGCCACGCGCAGTCCGCGACGGCCCATCTTGTCTTCATACGCCGGACCAATGCCGCGCGACGTAGTACCGATCTTTACGCGTCCCGGAGCGTTTTCCGCGCCCATTTCAATCATGCGGTGGTATGGCAGAATCACGTGAGCGCGGTTGGAGATGAACAGGTTGCCATCCACCTGCACACCGGCCTGACGTAGCATGCCCACTTCCTTCAGGAAGGCCAAGGGGTCCAGCACCACGCCGTTGCCAATCACGGCGCGGCATCCTGGACGCAGCACGCCGCAGGGCACCAGTTGCAACACAAATTTTTTGCCTTGAATGAGGACAGTGTGTCCGGCATTGTGGCCTCCGGCATAGCGGGCCACCACGGAAAAACTGTGCGACAGAACGTCTACGATCTTGCCTTTGCCTTCGTCACCCCATTGGGCGCCAACAATTACCGCCGTCTTACCGCGCATCACTCGATTGCACACTCCTCGCCCGTATGCCGTTTGCCAACTAAAAATGATTCCTGGGAAACTCTGGACGGGAAAGATTGGTATTACCGATAGATTTTAACAAACAAAACCGCGCTCTCGCCATGCGCAACATCATTTGCCGGGACGGCGCAGGCAAGGTAGTCTGTTGGGGCGATGCTCCCGTTCAAACTGATCTACAGTGACGGCTATTACCTGCCCATCGGCGCCCACGTTTTCCCGGCCGAAAAATACCGGCTCATCCATCGTCACCTTTTGGATACCGGAATCGCGGAGCCCGGCGACTTTATGACGCCGCAGCCGGCTTGCGACGACGACATCCGGCTGGTCCACACGCGCGAGTACGTGCAGAAGCTCAAGACCTGCACGCTTTCCGCCATGGAAGAGTTGCAAATGGAAGTCCCGTACTCGCCGGAACTGGTCAAGGCTTTTTGGCTGGCGGCGGGCGGATCAATTCTCGCGGCAGATCTCGCGTTGCGGAGCGGGATGGCGTTCAACATCGGCGGAGGATTCCACCACGCGTTTCCGGATCACGGCGAAGGTTTCTGCGTGGTGCATGACGTGGCCGTGGCCATCAAGCGCATGCATCAGGAAGGTAAAATCACGCGCGCCATGACCGTGGACCTTGACGTCCACAACGGCAACGGGACAGCGGCAATTTTTCCGCCAAAAAAGAAACCTGGCAGTTTGCCCAGCGCCGGTGGCATACGGCACGACTTAAGAGGCAACGGTCGCGACCTGGACATGCTCGGCGCCAGTGATGGCGAACTGGAAGTCTTTACCATCTCTCTGCATCAGGCGCACAACTATCCGGTGTACAAACCGCCGTCTTCCATTGACGTGCATCTCCCCGACGCGACGAACGACGAAGAATACCTCGGCTGGCTGGATCAGGCCTTGAGTTCGGCTTTCCGCAACTTTGAGCCCGAGCTGCTCTGCTACATGGCTGGCGCCGATCCCTATAAAGAAGATCAGCTCGGCGGATTGGCTTTGACCATTGAAGGCCTTAAGCGTCGCGACGAGTTGGTGATGAAAGTTGCCAAAGCCCGAGGCGTTCCGGTGATGGTCACGTTCGCCGGTGGCTATGCGCGCAAAGTGGAAGACACCGTGACGATCCACTGCAATACCGTGGTGGCGGCCAAAGAACTGGCCTAGCTTCTATTCAGCGCGAAAAGCTTAGCGAGGTGCGCTCCAGTCATCGGTGGCCGTAGTCTTGCCTTCCGTATTCGTCACTTCAATTTTCTGGAAAGTAAAGGACACGTCTTCCAGCGAGTGCGGGCTCGATTGTTCGCCAGCGTCCGGAAAGCCAATGTATTGTTTGAAGGCTGAGATCGAAGCATTGGTGAGCGTCACCGTCTCAAAAACGAATTCCGTTCCCTGCGCGTTGACCTTCAGAAATTCAAATTCCACCAGGGGCAACGCTTCATTGGTGGCGATGGCTTGAAAAATCTGTGGCGATGCGGCGCCCCAGTCCTTGGTTACGACGATGGGTGCATATTGCCTCTTGCCGCTGGCTTGTCCGGTGGAAACATCTCTGGGCGAAACGATGGAAAACAGAAACTGCGAGCACGGGATCCACTTTTCCTGCATTCTGCTGCCCAGGCTCTGGCCCTTGAACTGGCCTTGCTTGGCCCCCTTGATCGCCATGCGACACTGCGCATTACCGCCGGGCTGGAGCACGATGGGAACCGGCGCGGCCATGGCACGCACGGACGGAGTCTGAGTTTGAGCGGCGCCGGATGCCAGCAATGCCGGCACGGCAACAAAAGTCAGGGCCAAAAAATTAACGGTCAGTTTGGATTTCACGTTTGTGTCCCTCTTTCCCGGAAGTTTTTTAGAAGGCACTTACCGCAGGCATTTTACACCGCGGCAAAACGAACCGGCTGAACGAAAGTCCGGCCAGCCGGAGTTTTTAAACGTAAAATAACTTGCAGTTCGCGATCTTCGCGGACCGCTTGTCCTTTTGTTACGCAGATCTTTTCACTTGAGCATTGTCCACGGCGTGCACCAGCGGCATGCTGACCAGATGTTCGCTCAGGAACCAGACTTGCAATTCATTGGCGCGCAGAACGTCGCTCACCACCAGATCGTTGGTGCCATCATCGCCCAGTTGAGATGCGCGACGCGAAAGTGTACGGCAACCGGAGATGATGATCTTGTGCGCGTCCAGCAGGCGGGAAAGCTGCACGGGAACTTCTTCACGGCCGCGCGGCGGACGTTCGATCTGCGTGGTCTCGGCCACGTCAGCGGCCATGGCCAGGCTGATGCCGCCGAGTGTTTGTATGCGCTCGGCAATGGTGTCCACGATTTCCGCCTGCTCGCCAAAATGCTTATCGAAGAGCAGATGCAGTTGGTAGAACGTTGGTCCGGAGACCTGCCAATGACATTTCTTATAGAGATCGCGGAGGGTAATGGTGTCAGCCAGTAGCTGGTTGAGCTGTTCGGTCATTTCCAAGCGGACAGGCTCTTCCAGATCGAGCGGGAGCAGATGGTTGACCGTTCCGTACGCTTGAATTTCCTTGGCTCTTTGATGAAGGCGGGGTTGCGCGCTGACTTTCTCGCTGGGGTGGGGTTCTTTCTTGGACATATAAATCTCCTTGCTGATTGGATGCTTGTTTATAGGGTTCTCGGACTCAACTGAAAATTCCCTAGGCTCGGCCCACTTCTCCTTCCATTTCGTCCACGTAGCACCAGGTCCAGGTTTCCCCGGGCTCAATCGAGCGGACGACTGGATGTTTGCTGTGGTGAAAATGTTTAGTGGCGTGTTTGTTTTTGGATGAATCACAGCACCCGACATGGCCGCACTCCATGCATAGGCGCAGGTGCACCCAGGAGTCGCCCATCTTGATGCATTCCTCGCACACGTGGGTTTTGGTGTCGCTGATTTTTACTTCCTTGAAGTGTTTGCAGGTGGCCATTTCTCTCCTGAGCCGTTTTCGGTTTTAAACCTAAGCAGCAGGTTCTTCCGGGCGTTCCGGGGTACGTTCTAAAGATGCGCGGTCCCAGTGGCCGGCCTTAGCGCCGGCTTCATACGTGCTTTGCAGAAAATCCAGCAACATGGCGGTGGGACTCGCAGCATTGCGAACTTCGTCGTACATTCAACAGAAATTCGCCCATCTCTTGATGATAAAAAGCTGCCTTGGGATTCACCGGCTGCTGGGCAAAGCCTTCCGGCGCGGGGGCCGCGTAAGCGTAGAACGCCGGACCATCCAGGCCCGGTCCGCCGGGCCAGAAGCCCGCGCTGATCACTTCATGCGAGTAAGCTTCGCGCATGATCTTGCGCAGAACCGGGTCAGGATCGTTGCGTTCCGGAGCGCGACGTCCGGAAAAGCGAGTCACGGCCAGATCCATGCTGCCCCAGAAAAAATGAACAGGACTGGACTTGCCGACAAACCGCCCGCTGAATATCTTGAAGACGTCGTCCACGGAAGTAAGGATGCGCCAGAAATTTTGCGCAGCCGCGGGATCATATGATTGATGCACCATGTCCTGATCAAACGGAATGGGGTCGGCGATCTCCACCGGCATCTTCCATATCTTTACTTCAATGCCCAGCGATTGCAGCGTGGACATCAGGTCCTGGTAGAAATCAGCAACCGTGCGCGGTTTCAGAGCGAGCGATTTGGTCGCGCCGTCATTGGTATGGATTACCAGTTTGTGGTCGAGAAAATCGAATTGCATGTCGAACACGCGCTGGCCGTAGGGAACCGCCGACGTCGTCAGGCCACGCGGCGAGACATAAAGAGGAACGTTCCACCAGTGGTTGGTCCGGGGCGTAAGTTCCATGCGGATCTTGCCGGCGATCTGCATCCACATATGCAAAGTCGCCAGAGTATCTTTCCATGCGGCCAGGGGTAGCGCCGGCCAGCACTCCGGCATGTCAGGAAGTGCGCGGTGAAGAGAATCCATGGGGCACGCTCCGCCTGCAAGTATATTCGGGCGGCTTTTGGCAAAGCAAAGCCGGGCGATGCAAAAGTAGTGCGTCGGGTGGAAATCTAACGCAACCTCAAACAAGCGAGTTTACGCGATTTCACGCACGGGCTTCTGCGTGGCTCCAAAGGCCGTAACCAGCATGACGGCGAGTCCGGAGATCGCGAACATCCATTGCGGGCTCCATTCCACGGCAACACCGGCAGCGGCCATGGAAAGCGGCATCAAGCCCAGGTTGGCCACCATGGTGACGCTGATCACGCGGCCCACCACCGAGCGGTCCACACGCTGCTGCATCCACGATTGGAATTGCACGTTGATAAAGCCACTCAGCAAGCCCATCACGGCAAGCAACGCAGCCACGCCCCAAAGGCCAGGTACAAATCCGATGCACCCGGTGATCCCACCGAGTACCACGCTGATGGAAAGCAGCAGGCGTCCGCGATGTTTGGATTTGAGCACGCCAGCCAACAGCATGCCTACGAGCATCCCGGCCGCAACGCTGGAAAGCCAGATGCCGAAGAACGCCGGCGAAGAAAACCTTTGCTTGGCCATGTAGGCCAGCCCTTCGCCAATCGACTTCCACACGCTCGGCTTGGGGCCCGCGGGTTGCGTTTGCGGTGGATCGGGCAACATCCACAGCGCCGCGATGACGAACAGGAAGCTGATGGCATCTAGAAAAAACGCCCACGCCACGCCGAGAGTTTTCATGATGATGCCGGCCGGCGCCGGACCGACGACTCCGGTCAGCAAAGCGCTGCTTTGCCAAACGGACATGGCAGCGGGCAATTGCTCCGGCTTTACCAGCGATCGCAACATGCTGCCTGCCGAAGGTAACGCAAACGCGTCCGCAGTGCCGAAAGCGAAAGCCAGGACGTACAGGTGCCACAGTTGCAGAGTGTGAAACCAAAGCAGAGCGCCAATTGCGGCGACGAAGATTGTGCGCGCGGAAGCCGTAAGCATCAACAGTTTACGTGGCGAACTGCGGTCGGTGATCGCGCCTCCCATCAGCATCAGCACGGCGCGCGGAATTCCCGCCGCCATCGACACCGTCCCCATGGCCAGGCCAGAGCCGGTGATCTGCAACACCACCCAGGGCAGCGCGACGATGTAAAACTGGTCGCCCAGCAAAGAGATGGTTGCGCCCACCCACCACGTGACAAAGTTTCGTGTGCGGAGGGGATGAGTTGCCTTAACGGGACTCTGCAGTGCGGGGATGCTGGCTGTGGCCATGGACGTAAATTCCTCACAAAGCTATAATGTAAACGTGAATTTACATTTACATACTACCGCTGTCAATAATTTTTTTCAGGCCTGGCGGCCCGGGGAACCCAGCATACGCACGGCGTGATCCACGGGGCTGATATATAAAAGACGCGATGCCTAAAGCCAAAAAAGCATTGGAACCGCAACAGGAGCGAAGCCGGGAATCGCTGCGCAAGCTAACCAGAGCCGCCGCAGAAGTGCTGGGACAACATGGCGTTGAGGGCACGACCATCCCGCGCATAGCGCAGCATGCCGGACTTACTCCCGGCTCCATCTATCGCCGCTTTCACGATAAGGACGCCCTGCTCGAAGCCACAGTCCTGGGAATCCTGGAGCGTCAGGAAGAAAGGACCAGGACGGGCATG
>JANXPR010000576.1 GCA_025357215.1 Acidobacteriaceae bacterium
CCTTTCGCAAAAAGTTCTTTTCCGCGCTGTGGTATCCCGCGCTGCTGATCTGTGCCCTGACGGTGATGCTGGTGTTCCTGATGGGCTATGTGGTCCCGCAATTTGCCGACCTCTACTCTGGCCTGAATGCCAAGCTGCCGGCCTTGACGGTTGTGATGCTGACGGTTGGCAAAACCATTCAGACTTATTACTACTTGATTTTTCTGGCGCTGGTGGCCGTGGTTCTGGGAGGTAACTGGTGGATGCGTTCCGCGTCCGGAGCGCGCACCATGGACTCCATACGCTATCGCCTGCCGGTGCTGGGCGGCATCTGGATGAAGTACCAGGTTGCCATGTTCAGCCGCACGCTTTCCACCCTGCTTTCCGGCGGACTGCCGTTGGTGCCGTCCTTGGAAACCGCCAGCCAGTCGATTAACAGTTTCAAGATAGCCAGCAACGTGGAGCAAGCGGCCAAACGGGTCCGTGAAGGCCGGGCGCTCTCCTTCAGTCTGGAAGAGACCAAGTTCTTCCCTGAACTGGCCATCGAAATGGTGGAAGTCGGTGAATCCACCGGCGCGCTGCCCGCCATGCTCAACTCCGTCGCGGAATTCTTTGAAGAAGACGTACAGACTTCCCTGGCCGCGGCCATGCAATTGATTGAACCCATTATTTTGATTTTCATGGGCATTACCGTCGCCGTGGTATTGCTCTCACTCTACATGCCCATTTTTTCACTCGGCGCACAGATGCAAGGATAGGAAATCCTGGATTTATGGAACAGAAGAGTCCCAGCTTGACCATTGAAAGCAGCATACAGGCCCTGGGCCAGTCGGTTAGCCCGGAGCAGCGAGCGCGCGAAATGGCGGCCCGCTACCGGTGCGAATTTGTTGAACTGACGGACTACCACCTGGACGCGGAGTTGTTCAAAACCATCCCCGTGGACCTGATGTTCCGCTACTGTTTTGTCCCGCTGGAAGAACAGGACGGAACACTGAACATTGCCATTGCCGATCCCAGCAAGCTGATGATGCTTGACGAAATTGGCTTGCTGCTGAACCGCCGCATCCGGACGAAAGTCGCCACGCTTTCCCAGATCAACGACATCCTGAAGAAAACGGAACAGTCGAAGCGCGTGCTGGAAGAAGCCAGTGAAGGCTTTGTGCTGGACGTGGTCCATGATGAAGACGGGGCCAATGACGACAACCTGACCATTGACCGCATCACGGCGGAAGCCGATGTAAGCCCGATCATCCGCCTGGTGGACACCACGATCTTTACGGCTTTGCAGAAGCGAGCCAGCGATATCCACATTGAAACCGAGAGCGACTCCGTGGTGGTGAAGTACCGTATTGACGGCGTGCTGCAGCCAGCCATGCAGCCCATGGCCAAGGAGCACCACTCCACCATCATTACCCGCATCAAGGTAATGAGTGAGCTGGACATTGCCGAGCGCCGCGTTCCGCAGGACGGCCGCTTCCGCGTGAAATATAACGGCCGCCTCATCGACTTCCGTGTTTCCATCATGCCCACCATCCACGGCGAGAACGCCGTGCTCCGCGTCCTGGACAAAGAGTCCATGAGCGAAAAATTTCGCAACCTGGTGCTGGACGTGGTGGGCTTTGACGAAGACGACCTGAAGAAATTCCGGCGTTACATCCTGGAACCCTACGGCATGGTGCTGGTCACCGGCCCCACGGGCAGCGGCAAAACCACCACGCTGTACGCCGCGCTGAACGAAATCAAGACCGACGAAGACAAGATCCTCACCATTGAAGATCCGGTGGAATACCAGATCCACGGGATCACGCAGATTCCGGTGAACGAGAAAAAAGGGCTCACCTTTGCCCGCGGCCTGCGCTCAATTTTGCGTCATGATCCGGACAAGATCATGGTGGGCGAAATCCGCGACACGGAAACGGCGCAGATCGCGATTCAGTCCGCGCTCACCGGTCACCTGGTGTTTACCACCGTCCACGCCAATAACGTAGTGGACGTGCTGGGGCGTTTCCTGAACATGGGCGTGGAGCCCTACAACTTTGTTTCTGCGTTGAACTGCGTGCTGGCCCAGCGCCTGGTGCGTACCATCTGCGAGCACTGCAAGACGCGTACCCGGTACTCTGACGAGGAACTAGACAACAACGGCCTGAATCCGCAAGAATGGCGCGACGTTGAGTTCTTTGATGGGCCTGGTTGCATCGAGTGCGCGGGCACGGGTTTCCATGGCCGTACCGCCATCCACGAACTGCTTGATCTGTCTGACCGCGTCCGCAATCTGATTCTGGAAAAACGTCCGTCTTCTGAAATTCGCCGGGCTGCCCATGACGAAGGCATGCGGTTTCTGCGCGAATCAGCTTTAAGGAAAGTCCGGGCCGGCATTACCACTATGAAGGAGATCAACAAGGTCACGTTCATTGAGACCACACGCTAAGCATGGCACTCCTTAAACATTCCGCAACACGTCCGCTGCTGGCTTGTGAGATCACGCTGGACCGGGTGATCACCGCTCGGTGCTCTGAACAATTGCCCCGCCTGGACGCCTATACTTCACGGAAACTCGATCCCGGAGTCATTACACCCGGGCTGAACGGACCAAACGTCGTCAACGGCGAAGCCCTGCGCGCGGCCATTAGCAGTGGCCTGGCCTCCGTGGCCGGCAAATCGAAGGACATTGTCGTCATTGTGCCGGACGCCGCGGTCCGCGTGCTGCTCCTGGATTTTGACTCCCTGCCAACGAAACCGCAGGAAACCGAAGCGGTGATCCGGTTCCGCATGAAAAAATCCTTGCCGTTTGATGTAGAGTTGGCCGCCATCTCCTACGATGTGCGCCGCGGCAACGGGACAGTCCATGCGGTGGCAGCCGTGACTCCGCGCAATATTGTGGAAGAATACGAATCCGCCTTTCGCGACGCCGGCTACACCCCCGGCGTGGTTTTACCGTCGGCTCTGGCGGCCCTGGGGATTGTGGATGGCGACCGGCCTACCTTGATGGTGAAGGTGGACCCGCTGAACATCACGATCATTGCCGCCGAACACCAGGAACTGCGTCTGGTAAGAACCCTGGAAAACCCGCGCGGAGCCGAAGTAACAGCCAGTGAACTGGCTGATGCCGTGCTTCCTTCCCTGGTCTTCTTTGAAGATACGTTCGCGGCGCACGTGGAACAGATTTACGTTGGCGGCATTGTTCCCACGGCGGAACTAGCGCCACTGCTGGAACAGCAGACCCACGCGAAGGTTCAGGAACTGGCTCCGGAGCTTTCTTCAGAACAAAACATCAGCGGTGAGACGGTCCCGGCATCCATGATGGCCGGCCTGGTGGGGGCACTGCTCGGATAATGCATCTTAATATCAATCTCGCGTCACAGAAGTTTGAAGAAGTACGGCAGTTTTTTGTGCGCTGGGGGACGGCCCTGGGCACACTGGCCGCGCTGACTCTTCTGCTTATCATTTTTGCATTGCGCAACCACCACAACGCCGCCGACCTGACCGAACAGATCGCCAAGGAAGAAGCGGAATACAGCCGTCAGGACAATATGCGCGCCGAGGCCGAGCGGATCCAGAAACTGCCGGAAAATGTGGACGTTACCCAGCAGAAAACCTTCTGGAACAACCAACTCATCCACCGGCAGTTCTCTTGGACGCAGCTTCTCAATGACCTGCAACGGATCATGCCGCGCCGGGCTTCCGTAGCGCAGGTACAGCCCGCCATGGGACTGGACGGACGGGTCACGCTCAAGCTGGTGATTGCCGGGGAAAAATACGGCGACGCGATCCAGTTGGTGCAGCGCATGGAAGGCTCCGAACGTTTTCGAAAAGCCACCATCATTTCCGAGACCACGGAAAAGGATGCACGCGCTGGACTGGCTATCATGAAGTTCTCCATCGAGGCTGATTACATACCGGCCGGCCCGCCGCGGCCCAAGACCGCCGGCAAGGAAGGCTTGTAATGAGAAACCTTGCGCAAACCAAGACGCGCTTCCTGATTGCCCTGGCGGCCATGGCGGTGGTGGACATCGCCCTGATCACTTACCTGATGTGGCCGGGCAACAGTCCTTCCGCATTGGAAGAACAACGGAAGACCTTGCACCAGAAAACGCAAGCGATTACTGACGAAGTGAAGCCACTCCAGAACATGGATGTGAAACTGGGCAAGACGCGCACCAACATCAAAACGCTCTACCTGGAGAACATTCCGGCCCGTTCGTCGCAAATTTCGCAACAACTGGAAAAACTCACCCGGCAGACCGGAGTGGCCACGCAGTCCATCCATTACAACCTGGTGAAGGCGGACAAAGGCGATCTGCCGGACGTGCAGCGCGTGGGCGTGGAAACCACGGTAACCGGCGATTACGCCAAGGTGGCGCACTTCATCAATGCCCTGGAGCAAAGCGACCTGCTGTTTATCATCGATCAAGTCACGCTGAACGGACAGGAAAGCGGTCTGGTAACGTTGCAAATCAAGTTTCAAACGTTTTTGAAGGAGACGGCCTAAAACCCGTCAGCTTAATTGAAGGAATTGTCGAGTGAAGATTGGCGCCGAAAACAAAAAGGAATTGATCGCCATGGCCGTGCTGCTGGTCATTGCGGTTCCGCTGGTTATTTATAGGTTCGCTGGCTCGTCAGGCTCAGGAAGCGCGGCTGCATCGGCGCCCGCGGCCCAGACAAACGCGCGCCCGCAAAGCCGCCCCGGTGTGGCCCTGATTTCCCAAAACAGTCTGGATCCCACGGTGCACTTGGAATATTTTGAAAACAGCCGCAAAGTGAAATACGAAGCCGGCGGGCGGAACATCTTCACCATGGAAGCAGAGATACCAATAGTGGAGAAGAACCCCAGACAAGTAGAGACTGCCACGCCAATTCCAACCCCGCCTACGCCAACTCCTCTGCCGCCGATTCCACTGAAGTTCTTTGGCCTGGAAAACAAACCCAACGAGCCTAAGCGCGTGTTTCTCTCTGAAGGCGACGCGGTT
>JANXPR010000588.1 GCA_025357215.1 Acidobacteriaceae bacterium
GGCAAGGGTTCGTAATCTGGTTCACCGGGCTTCCCAGCGCGGGCAAAAGCAGCATCGCCGACTCCTTGACCGTGATGCTCAACGGTAGCGGCCGCCAGTTGACGGTCCTCGACGGTGATGCCGTGCGCACGCACCTCTCCAAGGGTCTCAGCTTTTCGCGTGACGATCGCGACACCAATATTCTGCGCATCGGTTTTGTGGCCTCTGAGATTTCGAAACACGGCGGTGCCGTGATTTGTGCCGCCGTCAGCCCTTACGCCGCGACACGAAACCAGGTCCGGTCCATGCTGCCTGGAGGCCATTTCATTGAGGTCTTCGTCGACACGCCCGCCAGCATCTGCGAACAGCGCGACGTGAAAGGTTTTTACGCCAAGGCGCGAAACGGAGAGATCCGCGGATTCACTGGAGTAGATGATCCCTATGAACCGCCGGCGGAGCCCGAGATTACGCTGCCAACGGCCATGCGGACCCCGGAAGAGAACGCTCGCGAGATTCTCGGTTACTTGGCGAGCCACGGTTTCATTGAGGCGTTGAGGGCGAAATAAGAGGAGATGCAAACGAACGTGGCCAGCAGTGGACAAAATCGGGTAGTGATTACGGGCATGGGCCTCAGCACAGCTCTTGGACCCGACCTGTCCGCTTGCTGGCGGCGTTTGATCGCCGGAGAGAACGGGATTGCTCCCATTAGCTTCTGGGATCCGGCCGAGTATTCGACCAAAGTCGCCGCCGAAGCCCGGCACATACCGCGCGAGTCTGGGTTGAGCGGGTTTCCCGGCACCTGGTGCCGCCGCACAGTGCGTTTGTTTTTACCTCCTGCCTCGGAAGCCGTCCGCGACGCCGGAAGGGGCCGGTGTTGCAGACGACGGTGCAGACATGGAAATGCCTCCTGACTTGCGTCACTAGAACTATCTCGCGTGCCGGTCGTACATTTGCAGCCTTTCCTTCTCGCTTGCACACAGGCCCAGGAGCCTCACGGGAGGCTCCTGGATTTGATAGCCCGATATACTACTCCGCCGGAGCCGAATCTGCTTCGATTTCTTTGCGGAATGGGATCACGCCTGGATACAGCCATTTGGTCCACATTTCATCGATCTTGCTCTGGAAGTAGTCGGTATCGTCCGCGGTGAAGTGAGCAAACCGTCCTTGCTTGGTCAGATAGTCGCGCACCGGCTGGCGGCGGATTTTGCCGGCCGCAATCTGCTGCGTTCTACCCGTCAGGCGCAGGACTCCGTTTTCAATTTCGTACAACGGCCATACACCGGTGTTGACTGCCAGTTCGCCGATTTCGTGCGACAGGTAAGGATCGTAATCCCAGCCCTTGGGGCATGGATCGAGCGAGTGGACGAACGTGGGTCCGCCAATCGCCAGCGCCTTGCGCATGGAGTTCATGGCGTGCAGTCCATAGGACATCGAGATGGTGCTGACGTACTTGCACTCCGGATGTCCAGCGGCCATCATGCCGGCCATGTTCTTCTTCCAGCGGTGATGCATGATGCGCTTCACCTTGCCCGGCGTGCTGAAGGTGGTGTTGGCACCCCACGGCGTGCTGCCGGAAAGCTGGATATCGGTGTTGGCGTACGACTCGTTGTCGTACATCAGGATCAGGCAGTTGTAGTCGGGATGAGTCAGCGTGGCCGAAATGCCGCTGATGCCCATGTCCGCACCACCACCGTCACCGCAGAACGCGATTACGTTGATGGGCTCATTCTTCATCTTGCCCTTGCGCATCAGCACTTTCAGCGCGGCGGCGGTTCCCAGAGCGGCGGAGCCGCTGCTGCCAAGTTGGGTGTGCATCCACGGCACTACCCAGCTGGTGCTGTAATACGTGGTGTTGGCCACGTACATACAGCCGGTGCTGCCCAGCACAATGGTGCGCGGCCCGGCCGCTTTGGCCATGAGTTTCATGAGCAGGGCGGATTCGCAGCCCTGGCATGTGCGATGGCCGGAAGTAAAGTACTCTTCCAGCGGCAGTTTTTTTACTGACTTAAACGGGTCCAGCGCCTGTGTAGGATCGTGTTTTACGACAGTAGCCATTTGCTTCAATTCCTTTCTGATGGGTCCAATTCACATCAGTGAAAAATGGTTTATTCGCGCAATCCAATCCATTGCGTGAGCGGCTGCGTTTTTCCTTGCGCTGCCTGTTGCACGGAAGCGGTGATTTTCTCCACATCCGGCACCGTAACTTCGCGGCCACCAAGACCGGCAATGAATCCCAGCACGGGTGGCTTGGCGCCAGACCCGCAATAGAGCGCGGTACGAACTTCCGTAGCCAGCACTCCGCTGTTGTAAGGCGAACCCATGGAGTAGTCGCGATCAATCACGCCCACCGCCTTGAAGCGGCTCAGGCATTTGGCCAGGTCTTCCGCCGCAAACGGACGGAACCAGCGCATGCGCACGAAGCCAACTTTCTTGCCTTCATCGCGCATTTTGCGGATGGCCACTTTTACCGGCGTGGAAAGAGTTCCCATGCCCATCAGCACGATGTCCGCGTCGCTGGTCATGTACTCTTCAAAGAACGGGTTGCCGTAAGAGCGGCCGAAGATTTTTTCAAACTCGGCATAAGCTTCTTTGATCACGCCGTAGCTGCGTTCAATGGCAGCGTAGTTCTGGCGGCGGATTTCCATCACCCAGTCTTCGTTGCCTTGCGGGGCCACGGTAATCGGGTTGTCAGGGTGCAGCAACAAATCGCCGCGGTTGTAACGCGGCAGGAACTTGTTGACCTGCTCTTGCGAAGGAATCTTCACCACCGCCTGCGAGTGCGTAAGGAACGCGCCGTCGCAGCTGATGGCGCAGGGCAGGAAAATTCTGCGGTCTTCAGCCACCCGATACGCAATCAGCGCCGTGTCCAGTGCTTCCTGGGCGTTATCCACCCAGACCAGTTGCCAGCCCAGATCACGGACGGCCAGGGCGTCATTGTGTTCCACGCCGAACGCGCCCGGATCGTCCAGCGCGCGGTTACCCACCATGGCAATCATGGGGATACGCAATGCCGGTGTGACCGTGAGGGCTTCCATGGCGTACATCCATCCCACGCCGCTGGAACCGCAGAACACGCGCGCGCCCGCGGCGGATGCGTGTTTCACGATCTCAAACTGGGAGTGCTCGCCTTCCGCCACTATGTATTCGCAATCCATTTCGCCGTTGGCCACCAGTTTGCAGATGTACTGCATCACCGTGTCATAGGGCCGGATTGGATAGGCCGTGATCACGTCCACATCGGCCAGCTTGCAGGCGACCGCGATGGCTTCACTGCCCGTAATTAATGCGGTTTCTTCAGTTCCTTTTTGTTGCTCAACGACTGTAGCTATCGCCATGACAAACTCCCTTCCTTTGAATGTTTATCCTTTGGTCGCAATGTCCAGCATTTCCGGGACTTGTTCTTCGTACTGACCCAGGTAGCGGAAGCCGTGCGACCGTTCGCCGTGCCCTTTGATTTTTTCCTGCACCCAACCCTTGTAGTTGGTCTTATCTTTGCGCCACGCCACCCACTGGCTCGCATTATCGTGGAACGAAGATTCGTTCACCATGGTCACGCAATTCGGGACCGGGCAAACCGCTTCGCAAACGCCGCAACCGCAGCAGGCTTCCATGTTGGCGTCATACAAACCTTCGGGCGTCACATCAAAGCAGGAATCCGGACACTGCAGCCAGCACAGAGTGCATTTGATGCAAGTGTCAAAATCCACTACTGGACGCATAGTACGTGTGCTGAATTTCTTAAACGTGGGATTGCGATCCGGCTTGTAGCCGCCGGTGGCATGCGTTCCCGGATCTTCCATCTTGTGGCCCGCGGGAATGCTGGGGATAACAATTCCTTCGCCCATTTCATGCCACTTGGGGAGATCGAATTTGAACGGAACTTCCGGATTGCCCTGCGTGGGCTTCACCGTCACGGTGGTCAGTTTTTCGTACGCGCGCGCCGCCGACGTGACTTTCACGGCGTCGTGCCATTCGTCGGTAATCGCCGCTTGTACGGATTTCAAACTGAACAGATCAGGAAGGATTTTTGCGATGGCGCCCAGGATGCGAACGTCCGTGTGGTCGTCTTTGTAAACCCACAGGCCAGAGAAGCTCGGGATCGCCTTCAAGATGGCCATCTCGTACGGTGTTTCCTTGCGGTGACACATCGCGATGATCGGGTCCGCTTCCAGCCGCGACGTCACGATCAGCGTGCCGCCTGGCTTCAACAGCTTGTTCACCGGCTGGAGTCCGTACCAGGCCCAGGATTCAACGCCCTTTGCCAGCGTGTCGTCCACGCAGATGGTAATGTCCACGTCTTTCGGTTCGTATTTCGCCATGCCTTCTTCCAGCGTTACGTCGTCCGTGGCGACAATGGCGAAGCTCTTGGCGGGAATACCGTTACGTTCCGGGCTGTCACCGTAGCGGCCAAAGGAAATTCCCGGTTTGCCTTCCTTGTGGGCAGCCAGCACGATGGCGCGGCTGATGTTCCTGGCGAGTGTTTTTTGGAAAATACCACGGTAGATGATTTCAATGGCGAATAGGCGACCCATGTGCTGCCTCCGTAGTCAAAACTTTTAGAACTTCTTCTTCTAAGACTTCTTTAGGACCATTCCTTCAACTTCCTTCAAATGCTGCTGCATGGCTTTTTCGGCGGCCGGACCGTTCCGCCGCTTGATGGCGGTCATGATCCGGCGGTGCCCTGCGATGGACTTCTGGGGACGGCCCGCGGTCTGCAACGATTGCGCTCGCGTCTCCCGCAACATGTCCATGATTACGTCCAAAACTTTCAGCACCACGCTGTTGCCAGACGCCGTACTGATGGCGTAATGAAATTCCGAATCTTCTTCCACCGCCAGCGAACCGCCGCGCAGCTTTTCCGCCTGGCGCCGCAGGATGTCTTCCATCCTGACAATGTCTTCCTTGGTGGCGTTCCGCGCGGCCCGCGCCGCCAGTGGTGGTTCCAGCATCTTGCGAAAATCCAGAAGCTCGGCCACCATCTGCTTGCGGTTGGAGATCACCTTGGCCAGAGGACTCACCAGGACGTCCGGTGAAATCTCCCGTACCACTGTCCCCGCGCCTTGCCGGGGCTCCACCATCCCCACCAGTTCCAGCCGCCTCAAACCATCGCGAATGGAACTGCGGCTCACACCCAGCAGTTCGGTCAGTTCGCGTTCCGAGGGCAGCTTGTCGCCAGGATGCAGCTTTTCCAGAATCAGCTTTTCAATTTGCCGGGCAACTTCCTCATGGACTTTGCCTTTCCGGATCGCTGCAAAATGTGACTTCATTCGCGCCACTACCTCAAATTTCAACGGCCGAACCCAACTGGTCTGCTAACCGGACCAAAACACTATACCTGTTCGGCCATTGAGTCAAGCGTGATTCACATGTAACCCCATTCACGCAAATAAGAAAAATTGACACACCCTAAAAGAAATATCTTCTTGACAAGAAAAGCACCAGCGTACCCGCAACCACAACAAGACCATGGCGGGCACGGTCTCCCTGCTGCCCCTGCGTGAATCGCCTTGCTCTGGGCCCGTATGGCCGGGGCTATTCTTCCAAACCTATTTCTGCCCGGGAACTAAGACGGTGACCGCTATCACCCGGCGGTGTGACGAAGCATCCCCAGACCCGGCGCATAGGCCACTTGACCACATAGCCCGTGTGACCCGGCACCAAGAGAAGCAATCCCTCTCGAAAAAAATTAACTAAGAAAAAATTGGATTTACTAAGCTGCGTCGTATATGCTCTGTCGCCGCGAAGCCAAGCGTGGAACTCGTACTCAATCTCGCATGGCTCGTGTTGGCTGCGACACTCCTGATTCTTTACAGCGCGCGGGCCCCGTCGTCTGCCACCGAGCATCCCCACCTCACCAGTGGACTGGCGTTGCTATGCATCATCGCCCTGCTGTTTCCCGTGGTTTCCATCACGGACGATCTCAGTTGCAACCCGGACCTGGCTGAATCCAGCACGTCAAAAAAATGGGTGACTTCAACCCTGCTGGCCAGGCCGCTGGTTACGGCGCGGCACACCTCAGTTCCGCCGCGGCACTCCACACTCCGCGAAATCGTGCGCGAGGACGATTGCCGTGTATCGTCATACGAATTTTCCTGTTCCAACGTGAACCGGCGGCCTCCGCCGCTTCTCTTCCCGGCTTAGTGACTCACTGGCTCAGATAGTCCGGCGTGTCCGGAGCGTCTGAGTTTGATCCCATTTCAGCCTGCATCCTTTGAGTGGCTGCTCCCCTTGCTTACGCTTTTGCGTGCTGCGAGCCGTAGCAGATTCTGGCAGGCCGCGTTCCTAAAGCGGAATGGTCCGCTTTCCATACCAGACGGGGAAAATTCATCCCCGCAGGGCCCCATTTGCGTTCGACCCAAGCGCTTGCCTTTTCCAACCGCCTTTGTGCGAGTGGAGCGCTTGCCAGATCTGTCGTTTGTCAATCAAACCTGGAGAAGAAAATATGCGCTCCTTAGTAACCATAGTTCTATTCGCACTCTTGTTCCTCGCCATGGGTTCCCTTGCGGTAGCCCAGAGCGCGGGAACCGCGGGCCAAACCAGTCCACCGGCCCCAGCCACAACTCCCACGGGAGATAACTCCGCCGGCGCGAGCAAAGCGGAGGTCGACCAATTACGCCAGGAAATTGCCGCGCAGCGCCAGCTCATTGAGCAACTCAAGGGCCTGGTGCAGCAACTGGCTGACGTTAAAACAACCGCGTCCGCTCCCGACGGCAGCCGCCTGGTGAACGCCACGCTCACCCAACCCGCAGCTTCTGACGCGGAGCAAGCCGCCGATAAAAAGCCGGCAGACAAACCGGCGGGGGCCACTTCCGGATGGAACGGCGATCATTTCTTTGTCAAAAGCGCTGACGGCCAGTTCCAGCTCCAGCCTTATGGCTATTTCCAGACCGACTATCGCGCTTACCACGGTGACGCCGCTCCGCCGAACACGTTCGTCGTCCGCCGCGCGCGCTTCGGCTTCCAGGGCAACTACGGCAAGTACTATGACTTTGCCTTGCTGATTGATGGCGCCGCCGGCAACGGAATTTCCCTGCGCGATCTTTACATCAACATCAAGCCCAAGCCGGAATTTCAGATCACCGTGGGCCAGTTCAAGGAACCTTTCGCTCAAGATGAGCTGGTGGGCGTAACCAACATAGATTTCGTCGAACGCTCTCTGGCGTCTCTGCTTTATCCTTCCGCCTCCACTGCGTATCGCAGTCCCGGCGCATCGATCCACGGAGATTTATCCGGTGGCGTCGCCCAGTACTGGCTGGGAGCTTTCAACGGCAAGGGCATTCTCACCAACAACACCACGAACCAGCCGGAAGTTGTGGGCCGCCTCCGCTTCTATCCGTGGAAGAAACACAAAGACAGCATGATTCAAGGATTGGCCTTCGGCGGCTCGGTTGCTGTTGGCAAATCGCGCGGACTCTCCAATGAGACCAGCTTCACCGCCGCGCTGCCAGACGGTTCGTTCACTTTCTTCCCTTCGTTCCCCATCAACGGCCAGATACGCCGGTATAACGGTGAGTTTGCCTGGGTCCACTCGCGTTGGGGTGTACGTGGCGAATATGACGAACTGCAACAGCGCCGCACCGGCGTTGGCTCGCTGCAGTCCGGTGGTCTGGGCTTCCAGAGCCTGCCAACGATTAAAGCCAAAGCCGGATACCTGCAGGGCACTTACCTGTTAACCGGAGAAACCCGGCCGGAAAATGGCACGCCCAAAGTCAAACATCCTGTGCTCGCCTCCGAGTCCACGGGCGGACGCGCATGGGGAGCCTGGGAACTCGCGTTCCGTTACGACTACATTCAGGGCAACGAACCTGGCTTCGTTGACAACAATCCGTTCACTCCTTCAGCCGTGGCCCCGTTTTTCGACCATACCAGCGCCTACACCGCGGGCGTCAACTGGTATCCCAACTACTGGGTGAAATACATGGTTGATTTCAGCGTGGACCAGTTGAAACAGCCCAGCATCAACGCCGGCACGCTGCCGCAGAATTATTTTGTGGTGCTGCAGCGGCTCCAGTTCAGGTTCTAGACGTGCGATTCCATTTGGAAAATCGCAGAGGACAAATTTTATGAAATCGAAAAGAGTGCTTTATTTCCTTGTCGTATTGGCGTTTGTTCTGCTGAACGGTTGCGGCAGCGGCAACAGCAACTGCCCCACATGCGGCACAACCGTAAACGGAAGTTATGCGATCGTTGACATCATTCCAGTCCCGGAACACAACCCCACCGGCGCGCCCGGCGGCCCCTTCAATTCTTTTGACATCAGCTGGGTAGACCCGGGCACGCACCGGCTCTACGTTGCCGACCGTATCGGCCTGGTGGTGGACGGGTTTGACACGCTCAACAACGTTCCTACCAGCACCATTGGCGGCGCCAACTCCGTGACCCAGGCGGGTGACAACGCCAGTTCATGCGATCCCACCATTTCTCCCACGTTGTCCGCGCTGGGCAACTTCACCCGCTTTGGCTGCCGCACCAAGACATTTTCCATCCCCGGGTTTGGAGCCAACAACTTGTTCGGTGGGTTCTCCGGAGCGCAGTGCTGTGCTTCGCGCGGCAACGGCGTGAACCCGCTGTCCTGTCCGTGCGGCATTGTTGTCACCGCTGATGGCAAGACCATGTTCGTCGGAAACGCCAGCAGCGCAGTGGTGGTTTTTGACCTCACCACGAATCCACCCAGCGTCATCGCCAACATCCCCACCGGCCAATCAGCTGATTTTGATGGTCCCGTCGGCGTGGCGCCATGTATCGTCTCCGCGGCCGGACGCGCGTTGTCTGACCCGACCTGTGGCGACATGCGGGCCGATGAAATGGCCTATGACGAAAAGGACAAAGTCCTGCTCGTTGCCAACGGCGATCCAGGCTTGCCATTTGTCACTCTCATCAACATGACCGCGGTAGTGAACCGCACCGGACACTGCGTGGCGGTCAACCCGGCATTGCCCTATGGTCCTACGAATTTTCCAACCTGCATCATGGGCCAGATCTACTACGATGGCGCGCCGCTCAACAACATCAACGTTCCGGTGGATGATACGGCGTCCAATCCTCCCGCGGCTGGCCAATTCCCTTGTCCTGATCCTTCCACCACCGCGCCTTCCGGAGTTTCCGGGACCGGCGTGGGCGCCGCCGGCGCCAACGTGCCTTGCCATCACGGGCCAATCTTCCCGGGCTTTGGTGGAGTGGTTTCGCTGGCTGGCATTGGCGGTTCAGCCTTCAATCCCAACACTGGACATTTCCTGGTCACCAACGGAAATGCCACCGGTGACCTCACCGTGGGAACCGTGGATGAAATCGATCCCCGGATCGGAAACCCCAACGGGCCGGTGGTCGTCAACGCCTTCCTCGTGCCCAACTGCATGCCCACCAGCATCGTTCAAGGCCCGGGCAACAACTTCCTGGTTGGTTGCGCGGACCACGACGGCGTTGTCTTCCCGCCGAATGAGTACGTGATTGACGGCACGTCGGGAAAAATCCTGGCGACCATCGACAAAGTCGGCGGCGTGGACGAAATCTGGTACAACGCCAGCGACAACCGCTACTACCTGGCCGCACGCGACATGCCCCAGGGCCCCGTCCTGGGCGTGATTGACGCCGGCAAGAACTTGTGGCTGCAAAACGTGGCCACCAATGCCAACTCCCACAGCGTGGCGGTGGATCCCTCAAACAACCGTGTCTACGTTCCCATGCAGGCTGGAGGCACCTGCAAGACGCAAAGCGCCAACGGCTGCATTGCCGTATACGGACAACAATAGGCAACTCAAGATCAACCTTGAGCCTAAACAAAAGCCCGGATCAGTATTTGATCCGGGCTTTTTCGTCGCAAGGAAGTTTCTTCCGGCACACGGCAAGAGCCTGTCGGGGCTAAGACGCCGTGCGGCTCGTTGCTAATTACCCATTGCCAATTGCTCTTTCCTATTTCACTCTGGTTTCCTGATAGTAGTGCGCCTTCCATACCCCATCTTGCTTCCGCCATAATTCACAGATCAGTACTCTTTTAAAACGAGCTTGCGCTTTCAGCGGAAACTCCATGGTGAGCTCGTAGCTCACAAAAGCCGCGTTCGGCTCAAGCGGCGTAACGCGCAAGGCATTCAGGTAATACCGGACAACCACCGAGTGGTCCACCTCATTGACCAC
Source organism: Acidobacteriaceae bacterium (assembly GCA_025357215.1). Lineage (GTDB taxonomy): Bacteria > Acidobacteriota > Terriglobia > Terriglobales > Acidobacteriaceae > Angelobacter. Next base: position 10,111 of record JANXPR010000588.1, read on the forward strand.
CGCGGTCTTCTTGCGCATGCCATCGCCGTCATCTTCGATGGCGACAAAATCATCCGCCAGTAGATCGCTGTAGGTTTTTTTGTCCTTGTTTTTGAACGCTTCCCACTCCGCTCGGACGTTGGCTTCAATCAATGCGGTGAGCTTTGCGGCGGCGGGAGATGCCGCAGGCTTTTTGGGTTCGCCGGTTCTGTCTTGCGTTGCCATTTGCTGCGCGCGGGCGAACCCGACGACCAGCACTGCGGCCAGCGCACAACGCACAAGTCTTCGCATCAAATTGTCACCTCAGAAAAATCAATCCGCCTGCTGCGTGATATTCAACAGCACGCCAACGCTGGCCAGCATCACGAACAGTGACGATCCGCCGTAAGAGATAAACGGCAGCGGAATGCCCTTGGTCGGCAACAACGCCAGCACCACGCTGATGTTGAAAAAGGCCTGGGCCACCACCATCGTCGTAATGCCAACGGCGAGCAAGAGTGCAAAAGTATCGCGCGAGCGCCGTGCAGCGCGGAATCCCCGCCAGGCAAACACCGCAAAGAGCAACGCGATCGCCACCGCGCCCACCAGTCCCAGCTCCTCAGCCGTCACGGCATAAATAAAATCCGTATGCGGTTCGGGCAAATAGAAAAGCTTCTGGTGGCTCTCCATCAATCCCTGTCCGGTCACGCCGCCGGTGCCCACGGCAATCAGTGATTGGTTGATATGAAAGTTGATTCGTTGCGGATCGCGATCACGGAACAGGAATGCGATTATGCGTTGCCAGCGCCATGGAACAAAGATGACCAGGTAAAGCAAAGCCGGGACGATCGGCACCATGGCGTACACGAAGTAGCGCAACCGCAAGCCCGCCGCATACAAGATGGCTGCCGCCACGCCCAGACAAACCAGAGCGGTGCCCAGATCCGGCTGCGCAACGATCAACACCGAGAACAACGCCACAGGCAGCGCAACTGGAACCAGCGTGTGCCGCCAGTCATCCAAGGCTTTCAACCGGCCTTCCAAAAAAAATGCCAGAAAGAGAATCAGCGCGGGCTTGGCCAGCTCTGATGGCTGAAACGAAAACGCGCCCATGCGGATCCAGCGGTGCGTGTTGTGTGAACGATCGAGAAACAGCACCGCGACCAGCAGCAAAGTCGTGATACCCAGAAACGTAAACACCACGCCTGGATGTTTCCACTTGCGATAGTCCACGCGCATCAGCACGGCCATGGCCGTCAATCCCGCCAGCGCCCAGCCCAGTTGGCGAAACAAGAAATGATACGGCGAGCCAAAGCGCTCTCCAGCCAGCACCGCGGACGCGCTGAACACCATCACCACGCCCACGCCGGTGAGCAGCAGCGTGGCCGCGAACAGAAGCTTGTCGATGCCCACGCGCTTGGCCATTAGCTTTTGCCCCCGGATACCACGGGAGCCAGCGCCATTACCAGCTCTTTGAAGATGCGCCCGCGCTGTTCGTAATTTTCAAACTGGTCAAAGCTGGCGCAAGCCGGAGCCAGCAGAACCACGTCCCCTGGATTGGCCGCGTCAAACGCCTGCCGCACCGCGCGTTCCAGCGTGCCTGATTTTTCCAACGGCGTGGCGCCTTGAATCTGGGACGCAATTTTCTCCGCCGCGGCGCCGATCAAATAAGCCCGCCGCGCGCGTTCGCGCAACAGCGGCGTGAGGACCGTGTAATCACTGCCTTTATCTTTTCCGCCAAGAATAATGTGGACGTTGCCGGGAAACGATTCCAGCGCTTTCACCGTGGCGTCAACGTTGGTGGCTTTGGAATCGTTGTAGAACGAAACGCCATTGATGGCCGTCACCAGTTCTAGGCGATGCTCCACGGCGCGAAATTCGTTTACTGCCTGGCGGACCTGTTGCGGCGCGCATCCGGCCACCATGGTCATGGCCACCGCTGCCAAAACGTTTTCCAGATTGTGCGCGCCTTTCAGATGAATGTCGCCGCGGCTGAGCACAGTTTGCTCTTTGCCGTTTTGCCGGAAGATGATCTCGTCGCCCTTGAGATACGCACCGTCGGCATTGTTCGCGAGCGGCTGCTTGCGGCTGAACCACAATAGTGATGCTTTGACGTTGTCTTTGAGCGCAACGCATGCCGGATCGTCCGCATTCAACACGACGAAATCGCCGGTGGTTTGGTTTTCCCCAGCGCCAGCAGCGCGCTGGTTTTCAAAGACCCGCGCTTTCGCATCGGCATACGCCTGAAACGTGTGGTGGCGATCGAGATGGTCCGGCGTGATGTTCAGGATGGCGGAAATCCATGGACGGAATTGCTCGATCGTTTCCAGTTGAAAGCTGGATATCTCGAGTACGACGAGTCCATCGGCTGATGACTTGCCTGCCAGCGAAATTACCGGTGTGCCGATGTTGCCGCCCACCAGGGTTTTCTTGCCACTTTCGGCAAGAATCTCGCCGACCAGAGTAGTCGTGGTCGTCTTACCGTTCGATCCGGTAATCGCCAGCACCTTGCCTTGCAAAAAACGGAACGCCAGTTCCACTTCGCCGATCACTGGAATTCCCAGCGTGCGCGCGTGCTGCAAGTTTGGCTGGTCCGTGGGGACGCCGGGGCTTACCACGATCAGGTTCTGGTCGCGAAACGTGCGCTCTCCGTGACGTCCGGTTTCAATCGATACGCCGCGGTCCAACAGCGCGGAGATTTCGCTTTGCAGCTGGATTTCACTCTTGGAATCGGAAACCGTTACCTTGGCGCCGCGCTCCTGCAGAAAGAACGCCGCCGCCACGCCGGAACGTCCCAGCCCGACTACCAGTACCCGTTTGTTCTTCAACTCCATACTACTTCCCATTGTGACATGCCTTGTAGCGGTCCGGTTATCTCAACTTCAACGTGGTCAAAGCAAACAGCGCAAAGATCAGCGCCAGAATCCAGAAGCGAATAATGATCTTGGATTCCGACCATCCGGCCAACTCAAAATGGTGGTGAATTGGCGCCATCTTAAAGATGCGCTTCTTGCGCAGCTTGTATGAGCCAACTTGCAGGATCACCGAAAGCGCTTCAATCACAAAAATCCCGCCTACAAACGGCAGCAGCAATTCCTGCTTGATGATCACCGCCACGGTGCCAATGGCTCCGCCAAGCGCCAGCGAGCCCACGTCGCCCATAAAGATTTCCGCCGGATGCGCGTTGTACCAGAGAAACCCAATGCTTGATCCCACCATGGCCCCACAGAACACAGTCAACTCGGCCACTTGCGGCATCTTCTGCAACTCGAGATATTCAGAAAATACGGCGTGTCCGCTTACGTATGTGAGCATGGTAAGCGCGCCGGTGGCGATCACCGTGCAGCCAATGGCCAGGCCGTCGAGCCCATCGGTCAGGTTCACGGCATTGCTTGATCCCACAACGACGAGCATCACGAACAGCACAAACGGAGTAAAAGCCAGGAACCACAAGTGCGGATAATGCCGCAGACTCTCAATCACCAGGTCCGGTCGCACGGTGCGGAAAAACGGGACCATCAAGTGAGTGGAATATTGCTTCGTGGCCGTCAACGTCACCAGCACCAGGCCAACCACGGCCGCCGCCAGAAATTGCAGCAGAAGCTTCATGCGGGCTGTCAGTCCCAGATTGCGTTTGTTTTTAACCTTGAGGTAGTCGTCGGCAAAGCCGATGGCGGCAAAGGCCACGGTGGAAAAAATCGCCAACCATATATAGATGTTGGAAAGGTCAGCCCACAGCAAAGTGGGAACAATGATCGCCACAACAATCAGGACGCCGCCCATCGTCGGCGTGCCGGCTTTTTTCTGGTGGGCCTTGGGACCTTCTTCGCGGATGTACTGGCCAATCTGGAATTCACGCAGCCTTTGAATGATCGCCGGACCAATAATCAGTCCCATGAATAACGCCGTCAGGCTGGCAAAAGCCGTGCGGAACGTAACATAACGAAAAATGCGGAACGGAGAAAAATGAACGAACAGCCGTTGATAGAGAAGCCAGTAAAGCAATATTCCTCCGGCGCTTACGCAAAGCGCTGCATGGTGATCATATCCCGCCAGCGGCGTGGCGGGCACGCAAGCTTAGGGGCAGGAAACTTGTATGTAACCCTTGCGTGCGGTCATCTCCGGACCGCCCGGATTTGGATGCGGGCAACGGCCTAGGTTTTGGCCAGCTTGTTTTGAAGTATCTCGACCACCCGTTCCAGCTTAACGCCGCGTGAAGCTTTGAAAAGGATGGTATCGCCCGACCGCACGATCCGCGCCAGAGTTTCTCCGGCTTGCTCAGGGGTCTCCAAAAACTGTGCCTGGACTCCCGCTCCGCACGCGGCTTCTGCCAGTGCTTTACCCAGCCCGCGCACTCCAATGACCAGATCGATTTTCTGCTCCGCGGCATGCCGTCCGGATTCGCGATGCAACTCCTCGGCCATTGGCCCCAGTTCCAGCATTTCTCCAGCCACTAGGATGCGCCGCTCGGCTTTCATCCCAGCTAGAGCGTCAGTCATCGAATTGAGCGCTTTAGGATTGGAGTTGTAACAGTCATTGATGATGGTGACGCCGCCCAGTTCAATCACCTGGCCACGCTTGTCCCCGGCTTGCAGCGTCGCCAAAGCGGCAGCGGCTTCTGACGGCGGTACTCCGCGTTCCATGGCCGCCGCCGCTCCGGCCAGCGCGTTATAGATGTTGTGTTCCCCCACCAGAGGCAGCGTGACCTGTTCGCGGACACTCCCGGCAACCAGCTCGAACGTGGACCCGGCAATGCCGTTCAGCTTGATCTTTTGCGCGGAAACGTCGGCCGCTTTCTTGATGCCGAAGGTCACCACTTTGCCCTTAAAGTCACGGCCAAACTGGCTGACGTATTCATCGTCCGCATTCAGCACGGCCACGCCCCCGGCAGGCAGCGTTTCAATGATTTCGTATTTGGCGCGCGCGATCCCGGCAACGGAATCGAAAAATTCCAGATGTACCGGCGCCACGCAGGTCACCACCGCCATGTCGTGATGCGCCAGCTCGCCCAGCGCGCGGATCTCGCCGGCGTGGTTCATGCCCATCTCCACCACGGCCAGATCGTGCTCGGCTTCCAGTTTGAGTAGTTGCAGCGGCAGTCCAATATGGTTGTTCAAATTGCCGGCGCTCTTCAATACGCGAAAACGCGTGGCCAGCAGGTGGGCCATCACTTCTTTGGTGGTTGTCTTGCCGGCTGACCCGGTCACCGCCAGCAGCGGCTTGCCCCAAACGCGGCGCGCAGCGGCGCCCAGTTGTTGCAAAGCTTTCAAGGTATCTTCCACCGGCAGCAGCTTGTGCGGATCGACATCAGTGACCATCGTACTTGCGTTTGTGCTCACCAGGGCCGCCACCGCGCCTTTCTCCAACGCGGCTTTTACAAAGTTGTGGCCGTCAAAGTTTTCTCCCGCCAGCGCAATGAACAAGTCGCCCACGCTGAGCGTGCGCGAGTCAATGGAGTAGCCCATGGCTACCGCATCCTGTTCGAATTCGCCTTTAGCGCCGGTGAACTCGGCCACTCGCCACAGGGGCAGCTTCATTTCCGTCCTCCGGGTAACACCAGGTGTCCTAATTGTTCTAACGCCTGGCGCGCCACTTGCACATCATCGAAGGGGAATACACCTTCGCGCGTGGTCTGCGTTTTCTCATGTCCTTTGCCGGCGATCAGGACCATGTCACCGGGCTTGGCTTCGTGCAGCGCCAGCCGGATGGCTTGCGCGCGGTCCGGCTCAACGGTGTAGCGCGTATTCGTCTGCTGCAGACCTGGCAGCGAGTCCGCAATGATCTGCGCCGGATCTTCACTCCGCGGATTGTCCGACGTAAGCACCACGAAATCGCTTCCCTGTCCCGCAGCTTCGCCCATCAAAGGACGTTTCGTCCGATCACGATCGCCACCGCAACCAAAGACAGTGATGACTTTCCCCGCCCCCGGTCCGCGGCTGACAAACTCGCGGGCAATTCGCGTCAGGTTGCGCAGAGCATCGTCCGTGTGTGCGTAGTCCACGATGACGGCGAACGGCTGGCCGCAATCTACTTTTTCGAAGCGACCTGGGACCTGCTTGAAGCGCGCAACAGCTTCAGCAATATGGTCCAGCGAGCAGCCGCAGGCGAAGGTAGCGGCGGCAGCGGCCAGAGTGTTGTAAACGTTGATGCCGCCAATCAGCGCGCTTTGGATTCGCTTACTGCCTGCTGGAGTGATCAGATCAAACGTGCTGCCATCTTGCGATAAATTCATGTTCGCTGCCCGGAAGTCCCCCGCGTGCAATCCGTAAAGAGTTACGCGTTCATTGGCGCTGTGGCGCGCGTGCGACAACTTGATTCCATATTCGTCTTCCGCGTTGATTACGGCGGTCTTCGGTGGCGGAGCGCCGCAGCCATCAAAGAGAATGCTCTTGGCGGCAAAATAACTTTCCATGTCCTGGTGATAGTCCAGGTGGTCGCGCGTCAAGTTGGTAAAGACCGCCACTTCGTACGGAACCTCCCACACGCGTCCCTGTGCCAGAGCGTGCGACGAAACTTCCATCACGGCATGCGTGCCGCCACTGGCCACGGCCTCGGCAAAAATCTGGTTGAGTTCCAGAGCTTCTGGCGTGGTGTGCGGCGCGGGCAGAACTTTTCCGGCAACGTGATACTCAATGGTCCCAATCAGCGCGCTGCGGTAGCCGCAATATTGCAAGATGGATTCGCACAAAAAACTGGTGGTGGTTTTCCCGTTGGTTCCGGTAATGCCGATGATCTTGAGCTTCTCTGCAGGGTGCCCATAGAAGTTGGCGCTCAATGTCGCCAGCGCTTTGCGTCCGTCTGGAACCACGGCCCATGGAACACCCGGTCGCGGCGTCTCCACCGCGGAATCACTGACTACTGCCACCGCGCCGTTTTTCAGCGCGACGTCAATGTAACGATTTCCGTTGGTGCTGTCGCCCTGCATGGCAACAAACGCCCAGCCGGATTTCACACGACGGGAGTCGTAGTCCAAGCCGGAGATTTGCGTATCTCCGCCACTGTGAGACACCCCCAGGCCACGCAGTAGTTCAGAGAAGTTCATCGTTAGTGATTATAAGCAATGGGTGTTTGCTCGGGATGGCGGGGAAAGACAAAGCGATCTCACCGCGGAGACGCGGAGAAGAATTAGGGGGCCTGCGAGACCCTAGCGCCTCTGGCGAAAAACAAGCGAGCTACGCTGTGTCCGACCAAGAATTGCCTGCCTTCTTAATGGTAATTTTTCCCGCGCGCTTTTTGCCCAAGTCAATTGAGCTTAGCCATTCCTCGACGTTGGCGGAAATGCGCGCGAGGAGTTCCTGGTCAGCAATCAGCATTCCATAGGTCAAGCGAATCAGCTTGTCCGTTGGCTCATTCAGGGGAAGCGATCCTGTTTCCAGCTTGGAAAAATGTTCGGGAGTCTTGTTGATGAGCGCGGCGAAGTCAGCGGCTTTCTTGCCTGCGCGCTTGCGAAGAAACTTAACCTCCGCGCCGGAAAGCATTCCGGATTTCATCACCAGCGACTCCGCAATCACATTCATGAGTCGCTCAGGGGCGGGGATTTCGGCCGATTGCGTTCCGCATTTGGTACAAGTCCAATATTTGACTCCAATGAGATAAACGTTGGGCAATCCCGAATCCACAAAATGATACGGCTTGGCAGGGGTGGCCGTGTGCCGCTTAGGATTTTTCGAGCAATCGTGGTCAATCATCCGGCCATCTCGTAATCACAGTAAATTCCTTGGCACGCGGGTCGAGCCGCAAAACGATAGTAAACTCGCGGTCCTCGATGTCCCGGGTTGCTATCTTGTATTTCCACTGCCAGTTATCCTCATCGAACTCGTCAACTTTGCAGGAAGTCCAGTCCTGCTTAAGGCCAAAGAGCACGTCGTTCAAGTCAATTTTGCGTTCTGGATGATCGAACCGGGCATGCAGGGAGAGAGGCTGTTCGCGGTATGAGCCTTCATCACCCAGCGCCGCAAGAATGACCTCCTTGACTTGGGACGGCTTTAAAGGCTTCGGCTTTTTCCCCGGACTTGTCATAATGTTAAGTGCGATTCTAGGTGAGTGTCAAGCGTATAGAACGGAAGCAGGGTCCGTCTCTAGGTTGCGCTGTGCCTTCCTCTCGAGTCGGATGTCACTTGTCTTCACGTTCGTCACGAGTTCTTCGAAATATTTGAGAGATTCGGTCGTCGTCTTTAATGATTACCTTTCCGTCCTGGATTCGATACAAGCGGGCTGCGCGCCAACTCTTTGCCTTTCTCGCTGAGTGTCCAAAGCGGCTGCCCCTGAAGTGCCGCTACCGCAATGACCTCCCGTTGCTTTTCCAATCTGTTCAAAGTGTTGTGTATTACAGCCATTTCGTTAGCATATGCGCTCAAGTTCAACCCCATTTTGGTAAGGGCATTTCTTATTTGGGGCGCAGTCATGGGCGAAGTCGCCTCCGCAAGCGCCCTCCGAATGTTGCTTGTAAGGCCTGGAGGAACAGGAGCAATCATCCCTATAGCAGAAGTCCCAGCAGAGGGATTCGTTTCATCACAAAGAGCAGTCAAACCGTCAATTGTTTGCTTCAAGCGAGCGATTCGGCTATCAACATCAGCGCGATCCCGCAAAAGCTCTACCAATTCGCTTTGCGCGGATTGAAGAGCCCGTTGGTAATTTTCTCGGTTCACGAGATATAATATAAAAGTGAAAGTTAAAAATGTCAAACAATCCAACGGACGATAGACTACTTCGCGCTTGCAAAAGCGAATAAAATACGGTATAATAATTGATGGCAAGGTCAGATTTCTCCCCGCTGGCTTGAGGGCCAGGCGCTTACGGGTGGTCTTTGAC
>JANXPR010000002.1 GCA_025357215.1 Acidobacteriaceae bacterium
GGCCATCTGCTTGCCCGGCAACGCGTCCAACGTGAAGCGCGCGGAGACTTCAGCTGTTCTTACCGAACCGTGACTGACGACCAAATATTGAATGGCGATCAACGCCAGGAAGATCACGAAACCCACCACGTAATTGCCGCCAACAACGAACTGGCCGAAGGCTTCAATCACGCTTCCCGCGGCGGCCGCGCCTTCATTGCCGTGCAGTAGGATGCGGCGGCTGCTGGCCAGATTCAATGACAAACGAAACAAAGTCAGCAACAACAACATGCTGGGGAAAACGGAGAACTGTACCGGGCGCAGAATGTAGATCGCCGAGAGCAACACCAGCACCGAACACGTAATGCTTACCGCCAGCATCATGTCCAGCAGAATCGCCGGTACAGGGATGAGCATCACGAACACCATGGCCACCGCGGCGGCCGGGACGGCCCAATCCCCACTGCTGTTCAGGATCTTCTTAAGCTGGTTCATGCCTCCGCCCACTATGTTCTTCCTCCATTACGTTGCGCGGTCTGTGCTTGCGCGCGATATACGAATGCCAGAATTTCCGCCACGGCCGTGTACAACTTGGCGGGAATCACGCTGCCCACATCCACCGAGCGATAGAGCGCGCGCGCCAGAGGCGGGTTCTCCACTAATGGAACTTCATGCCAAAGCGCGATCTGTCTTATCTGCTGCGCCACTAGATCGCGCCCTTTGGCGACCACCAGGGGAGCGCCCATGGTTTCCAGGTCGTAGCGCAGGGCCACCGCAAAGTGTGTCGGGTTGGTGATAATGACCGTGGCTTTTTCCACGTCCTTGAGCATGCGTTTCTTGCGCATCTGGCGTTGCAGCCGGCGTTGCCGTCCTTTGGCCTGCGGATTGCCTTCTGTTTCCTTGCTTTCTTCGCGGATATCCTGCTTGCTCATCTTCAAGTCGTTTTCAAACTTGCGGCGCGTTAGCGCGTAGTCCACGGCGGACCACATGGCAAACACAAAAGCGCTTTTCCATGAAATTTCCCATACGCGGGTGATCAACAAATTCGGGAGTGACGACAAACCCGCTACCGATGCGTGCACGATCGAAGGCCACGCGCCAGTCATGATCGCGATGGTCAGCCAGATGATTACGGCCAAAGGGCCCAGTGTTTTCGCGAGACGGGTGAACCCAGTGAGGGTAAAGAGTTGTTTTACGTTGTTGACCGGATTGAGCTTGCCAAACTTAGGCTGGAGAGCAGCCGGAGCGAATACAAAGCCGCCTTGCGCAAGTTGCAGCGTTACAGCCATTCCCAGGCCTAACGTGCATGCCGGCGCCGCCCACTTGAACATGGTGATTCCCGTCCACGTCAGCACCTGGCTGCTCATGTCGATGTCGCCGCTCATGGCCACGTGCAGCAAGCGGTCCATGAGCTGCCGGAACTCCCCTACCCATCCTGGTTTGCTCCAGTACAGCAGACAGAGAACGGCGAGCAGCGCGAAGGCTGAAGACACCTCGCGGCTGCGAGGAATCTTGCCTTCCTTGCGGGTTTTCTCCCGTCTTCTCGGTGTTGCTTTCTCTGTCTTGTTATCTGCCATGTTTCTTCAATTGCGCCGCTTCAATCATGCTTTTTCGCGGCTTAGTGCATGCTCCGCAACAGGTGATCAGCCGCCTGAATGGAGTTGTAAAACCATTTGTTGGCCAGCGCCGGCCAGAAAACCACTGACGACCAGATTGCTGCGTAGCCCACCAACATCTTTGCCGGAAGTCCCACAGCCATTACCGGCAATTGCGGTGACGCCTTGGACATAAAACTCAACGCAATGTCCGTCATCACCGTGACCACCAGCGCCGGTGACGCTAACTGCAAGCCCAGCAAGAAGACTCCGCTGGTCGCGTGCAGAAGTCCAGCCACCGTCTGCCCGGTCATCACCACCGCTCCCGGTGGCGCCACGTCGAAGCTGCGGACCAGCAACCGAAAGAGCCAATGATGCACATTGCCTTGGAGAAAGATCAGCATCAGGACTGTGTAATGAAAAAAGTTGAGTACTGAGATTTCCACTTGCGACTGCGGATCGATCACGTTCACCAGCGAATAGCCGAACTGGAAACCCAGGAACTGTCCAGCGAAGCGCGCGGCTTCGAACACCAGTTCCAGCGTGAGTCCCAACCCCATTCCGACCATCAGCTCGCCCATCACTGCTCCAATCAAATTTTCCGGAGCCGTGTGCGGCAACCGAGCGGTGTAGGTCGGCGCCAGCAACGCAGTCAGCACCGCCGCTAAACCAGACTTGACCTTCCAGGGAATACTCACGCCACCCAGAAAAGGCGCGAACGTCATCAATCCGCTCAGGCGTACGCCCAGCAGGAAGGTTGGAGCCATCGAATTGAAGTCGATTTGTGGCATTCTCAGTCATTACTTGATGTACTTGTGGAAGTCTCCAAACAACTGGACGGTGAAGCCGACCATGTGCCGGAGCATCCACGGCAGCGCCACAAACATGGCTACTGCGGCCGCGCCCAGGCGAGGAACCGTGCTGATGGTGACTTCCTGAATTGACGTCATCACCTGCAGCACGCTCACAATTAAACTCACGGCAATGCCCACAATCAGCACTGGAGCCGCAATGATCAGCGTTTCTTCCAGTGTTCGCCGCGACAACATAACGATGGTTTCCATGTTCATAAGAATTCTCAGTAAAAACTTCTTAAGATGGACCCAACCAGCAGGTTCCATCCGTCGGCCATTACAAACACCATGATCTTGAGTGGCGTGGAGATAACCACGGGCGGCAACTGCATCATGCCCATCGACGTGGTAATCGAAGCTACCGCCATATCAATCACCAGAAAGGGCAGGAACAGCACCGCGCCAATCTGAAATCCCACTTTCAATTCCGAAATGATGTAAGCCGGAACCACCACACGCATGGAAAGGTCCATGGGTTTCTGCGGCCGCGGCTCTTTGGACAACTCCACGAACAACGCCAGGTCCTTTTCACGCGTGTAACGCAGCATGAATTCCTTCACCGGCTCGGTTCCGCGATCGAGCGCCGTCACCACCTGGATCTTCCCTTTTTCCAGTGGAACAACCGCTTTCTGATAAACCGTCATGCCTACAGGCTGCATCACGAAGTAAGTCAGGAAGATGGAAAGTCCGATCAGCGTCTGGTTCGTAGGAATAGTCTGCGTGCCCAGTGCCTGCCGCAGAAAGTGAAAGATCACCAGCAGCCGTACGAATGGTGTCATGGCCAGCATGATGGCCGGCAACAACGTCAGCACCGTCAACAGAGCAACAATGCTCCACGGCGTGGTGGATACAGTCTTGCCGATATCAATGGCCACCGGCTGCGGCGGAGGCTCATACGGTAATGGTTGTCCGTTGGCCAGGGTTCGCGCCGACGCCGGCGTTGGACTAGGGTTCGCGGTAGCGGGCCGCGTACCAGTGCCGCGACGCGCCTGAGCCGCGGCGTTGCCAGCCATCGCCAGCAGCATCAGCGCCAGCACGCTAAAGAGGAGGCGCAATCTCACTGCGTCCTCCCGTCAGTTCCGCTGATCCATACTCTGCCGGAAAATCCGTTGAGCCACGGGGCCGAAGACGGCAATGATTTTGATTTGCGCGTCCGCGGCTTGCGGACAACAGCTTTCACCAGGTTAGGCGTCTTCAGAGTGATAACCGGCCGAGCGGTTTCTGCATTCTGTCCGCTTGGTTTCTCGTTCACACTCGCCTGGGAGTTGGTTTTCGCTGCGATCAATTCCTGGGGCACATCCACGGTGAACTTTTTTGGTTCGTTCACCCCCAGCATGACCATGCTTTCTCCGCTGCATCCGACGATGATTTCCTGGCCATCCACTCGCAGCAGCACCACGGACTGCTTGTTGCCGACGGCGATCCGTTCAATCAACTGCATGTGCTTTTCACGCCGTTGGATCCTGGCGGAGCGCAGCAGGGCAACCGCGCGCTGGAAGAAGTCGCACGCGATCCTCAGCAGCACGGATTGCGGTCCGGCCTTGGACGCCGAAGCCTTGCCGGCTTTACGGCGTCCCTTACGCTGGCTCATACCAGCTCCATCATGCGGACGGCCAGGCGATCGCCCAGCAGTTCAAACTCCACCCACGCCAGCATCTGGCCATTTACGTCCAGCGGCAGGTTGCTGGCTTGCTTGCAGCGCGTGTCCACCACGGTGCCGCGCGAGAGATGGAGAAGGTCCCGCACGGTGAAGTGTGCGACCATTACCTGCACGGACAGCCCGCACGTGAGGTATTGCGCCTCTTTCCATGTGTTGATGGGTTCTTCAACCCGCGGTTGTTGTGTTACCAGGGCGGTTGACATTAGCGCTGCACCAAAAATTCGTTGAAATAGATTTCTTTAACGTTCTGTGTGGGCAACCGGAAGTTCAGGGATTGCAAGAGATCTTCTTTGAGTTTTTTCTTACCCGCCGTTGTCAATAACTCGGCAGCCTGTCGCGTACTAAGCACGCTGATGATGGCGTCACGCATGGCCGGCGTCTGGTCTGGTTCGAATTCGCCTGCTCTCTTGGCGTGCTCGTGCTTTTCCATTCCCAGATCAATACCCACGCGCAGGTAACCCTTGCCGTCAGCGTCCGCAAGATTCACCACAAAGACTTCCAGATGAAGCACTGAAAGCTGGCCTTGTCCGAGTGATGCGGCGTTCGCGGTCCGCTGTGTATACATCCAGAATCCTCCGGCGCCTGCCAGAAGCAGCACAACAAGGACAATGACCCATCCCTTGCTGGATTTTGTGTTTTGAGGAGCTTGAGTTGGTTGCGCAGACATAGCAGCATTCAAGAATGCAATCTGCGGGCCTAAGGGTAGGCAAACTTTGCCGTGAAGGTAAAAATCTGGCGTGATTTAAAGCTTTTGAATCTGGTTGTTTACGAAGAGAGTTTCGATTTTGCTTTGCGGCAGTACGAATGTACTCAGGAGCATCTCCGCTGACCTAAGAACGTTCTTATGAAATGACTTTAAAAATGCCCCGCGTCGGGGATGATCGACGCGGGGCTTAAGGAATTACTGTTTCAGGTTAATGGTGTCTTGCGTGACTTGGTCAAAAGTGGTCACAGTCTTAGCGTTCGCTTGATAACCGCGCTGGGCCACGATCAGCCGCGCGAATTCGGTGGCAATATCCACGTTAGAAAGTTCGAGCGACCCGCCGATGATTGATCCACGCCCGCCGGCGCTCGGCGTGCCGATGTTGGCTGCGCCTGATCCGATTGTCGCGGTATAAGAGTTTGCACCCTGGCGCTGCAGGCCTTCTTCATTGGCAAAAGAAGCGAGAGCGATCTGCCCAATAGCGCGGGATTGTCCATTGCTGTACGAACCCTGGACTGTGCCGCTCTGGTCCACTGTAAAGCTGACCAGCGAACCGCTGGGGAAACCATCTTGCGTGGAGTTGGCAACCGCCGATGGGGCAGCGAACTGCGTCAGCGTCGGCTGCGGCGGAGCGAAGCCGTTCCAGTTGAACGTGAGGTTGGAAGCGCCATTCACAAATCCAGCCACGGCGATGCCGGCAATATTCGCCGCCGGAGCCGTCAACTGGCCGTTACCGTTAAAGGTCAACGATCCGGCTTTCAGGCTAACCGGAGCCGCCGCACCTACGTCCGCGCCGGGGATCGTCACGTTATATCCCCAGGTGTTCGCGGCCGTTTTGGTAAAGGTGATGGTAATCACGTGCGCTGCGCCCAGCGAATCGTAAACGGGCGTCTGCGCGCTAGTGGTGGCGCCAACCGCGGCGCCAGCGTCAAGGTTCAATCCAAACTGAATATTGGCCGTGGCCGCTGCCGGCGTCACCTGGCCCAGGGGGATGTTAAGCCCCGCAACCGCGGCTTGCGTATTTACCACGCCGTTCACCGCCGGATAGCCCAGTACGTTGGCTCCATCGGTGGTTACCAGGTTGCCGTTCTGGTCGCGAGAGAAATTGCCGGCGCGCGTGAATTCCTGCAAACCGTTCTTACTGGTCACAAAGAAACCGTCGCCTTGGATCGCAATGTCCGTGCTCACGCCGGAATTCTCAATGCTGCCTTGAGTAAAGATACCTGCGTTCGATCCCACGGACGTGCCTGCGCCGATTTCGATCGGCTCGCCGGCGCCCGTGGAACCAATCTGTTGATAAAACAGATCACGAAATTCCATGCGTGTGTCTTTGTAGCCTACCGTGTTCAGGTTGGCCAGGTTGTTGGAAATTGCACTCAACGCCTGGGAGTTGGCGTTTAGTCCGGACAATGGAATTGAAAATGAGGGCATTGCTATCTTCTCCTGGGTCTCTTAGAAAAATGGATCTCTTAGAAACTCGCGTCTTTTCGAAACTCGCGTCTCTTGAAACTTGTCGTCTAACCAATCACGTTGGTCTGTTGTGTTTGTGCAGGAACCGTAGCATCTTGCTTCGCTGCCGGGGTCCCTGTTTGACTGGTGAGCTGCTGCAACAGCTGCCGCATCTCAATGATCTGTTGCAAAGTATTGAACTGAACCAGCTGCGCCACAAAGGCCGTGGGGTCTTGCGGCTGCGTGGGGTCCTGGGATTTCAACTGCGCCGTCAGCAGCGTAAGAAACGAATCACCCGTCAGTCCGCTCAGCGATTGCTGTGACGGATCTGTTGCTGGCGTGGTCGTAGCTGTTGCTTGTACATTCATAGTGTTTCCTTTATGCAAGCAGGCTCAGTGCCCGCGATGCTGATTCTGTCTGGTTCAAATCAATGTCTTCCGTGAGTCCGGCCGCTTGCTGAAACTCCTGGCGGTATTGCGAACGCATCGGCTGTTGCTGCTGTTGTTGGTCCTGCTGACCGGAACCGCTGTTGCGCGGATCACTCTGCAATGCTGAATCGGTTACTTCGAAAGTCCGTAACTGCAAATTGTCACGATTGAGCGAAGTGTGCAGATCGCTGAGATTTGAAACCAGCCAATCGCGCGTCGCCGAATGTTGCGACGCCACCGTGGCGCTGATGTGATTGCCTTCCAGCATCGCTCGGATATCCACCGTTCCCGCTGACTCGGTCTTGACCGTGACATGCATCTCTGCCTGTCCGGCGGCTTGCATGATCTGAGATTCGTTCACCACACGAGGCGCGGCGTGTTCAACTGGGCCCGCGGCAGCAATGTCGCGGACGTTAGGAGTACTGGAAGTGTCCGCGCCACTGCCCGCTGGCGAATTCGCATTTCCAGACGCGCTATGCGCAACGGGTGGGATAACCGCCGCCAGATTGTTCTGGTCACCGTGGCTGGTCGCATTTACGGTCGCGGGCTGCCCGGATAGCAGCGCTTCAAACTGTTCTGCCGACGAGTTGCCTTTGTGGCTGTCCCCATTGCCCGAGCGGCTGCGTTCAGATTGCGATGAACTTTGGCCCTGGGTATTTGAATTGGGTGTCTGGTTCTGCGGCGCTACCGGCAAAGTATCTTGCGCAGGATTGTTTGTTGCCGGCTTGCCGCTCAGATCGCTTTGCGACTTGGCGTCAGTTCCCGCAGGCTTTGTTGCGTGCGCTGCCGCGAATACGCTCTGCTCTATCGCGGCGAAGATCTTCTGTTCGTTCGTTGCGTCGCCAGTAACCTTCTCCGCTTCACCAGTCTTGCCGCCGAGCGTGGCCGGAATGATTTTTTCAGGAGCAATCGTAACCGGCACAGCTTTTTCCGGATCGCCGGTCTCTGGCGCTGCGGTCGCTGGAATCTTTTCAGCGGGACCAGTCGTGATTCCCTTACCGCTTCCCTTGCCGGCTTCTGACTGTTCGATCTGCGAAATGAATTTTTCAATGGCACGCAATACACGCGGATCGCCAATCCCGGCTCCGGTTCCTGGCAATCCGCGCAAATCGCTCTGCCCAACCGCCAGGTTCTGCATGTTGGGCTGATTTTGTTGTGCTGCCAACGCCGCCAGCCATACGGCTAGCGCGTTATTGGGCGAAGAATTTTGATCGCCGTCCTGATTAATCTGTAACGGATTTCCGGGCAATGATGCCTTGGCGCTCAGTTGCGACTGCAACGCTTTCAGCAACGGAAGCAGACTGGTCAAGCTTCCTTGGTTTCCGCCGATTCCCTGAAGGTTGAGTCCGGCCAGGTCAAAGCCAGGTAAGCCCAGGCCCGCCAAATTGGAATTGTCCGGTCCAAACATGCCGCCCGTGCCGTTGCCATCGAAACCGTTGAGGTCTGCGCCGCTTCCACCCGAAGCTCCGTTCATCTGCTGCATCAACAGATTTGCGAATAGAGTGGTGCCGCTCGCTGAATTCGGCGAAGCCGGTGTGTTCTGGTCCAGCACTGCCGGCGCTTGCAAGAGGAATCCGAGATTGACTGAGTTGTTCACGTTCGGCTTCTATATATGCAGTTGGCGCGCCAAACTCGGGTTAACATCTTGTCGTTGAAATTAAAGGATTTGGCTTTTGCCGCCGATAGGTCTTGAACGACTCCCGGCAAGCTTTGCCGGGCGGCAAGCGGCAAGCCTAGCCGTTTGGCCGTATGCGCCGCATGGCAAACAGGTCGTCAATCTGTTGTTGCTCGCGGCGTGCCTGCTCCGTCACATATTCGGCGTGCTGGCGTTCACGGATGCTGGCCATCACTTCCCGATCACGCCGAGCCTGCAAGAACTTGGTCCGCTGCTCGTTCCAGCGCTTTTGCGCTTCCACCAGGGCACGTTCGGCTTCAAGTTGAGCAAATTCCAGCCCGGAGCGGGCGGATAGATGGAAATGCAGGTCAGAACTCTCGATTCCCGCCTTCATGGATATTAGAAACTTTTCTTCCAGGTCGATTCGTTCTTTTTCAAGAGACTCGCAGCGTTCGCGAGCGGAGTAGACTTGCCGTGCGGCCATCTCCAGGCGCGTCTGTTCCTGCCGTTCCAGGCTGGCCCGCAGCCTGAGAATCGATTCGAGCGCAAAGCGAAAAGCCATTACGTTTGTACGCTCTTCAGCAACGCGATGGTTTGATCGAATGTCGCGCGGTCTTGTTGTTTCTGTTGCAGGACGCCGTTGATCGCCGGCAGAACCTCGAGCGCCTTATCGAGTACTGGATCGGCGCCCTTCTGGTATGCGCCCACGCGGATCAAATCCTCTGATCGCGCATAAGCCGCCAGAAGTTTGCGAATGTCCTGCGCCTTCTTGTTATGTTCAGGGGACGCCACCTTGGACATCAATCGGCTCAGGCTATCCAGAATATGGATCGGCGGATAGTGACCTTGAGCCGCCAGCTTGCGGTCCAGAACAATGTGTCCGTCCACCAGCGACCGCACGGCATCAATCAAAGGGTCTTGTTGGTCGTCGCCTTCCATCAATGTGCTGTAGAAGGCCGTGATGCTGCCTTCATTGAACTGGCCTGCGCGTTCCACCAACCGCGCCAGCATGTTCCAGCAAGAGGGCGTATAGCCTTTGGCCGTTGGAGGCTCGCCAGCCGCCAATCCAATTTCACGCTGGGCCATGGCAAAGCGCGTGAGCGAATCCACCACCAGCAATACGTTCTTGCCTTTTGCAGCAAAATACTCCGCCACGGCCGTGGCCGCCATTGCCGCGCGTATGCGCAACAATGGTGATTGGTCTGACGTTGAAGCTACCACCACGGAACGCGCCCGGCCTTCCACGCCCAGCATGTCCACGAACTCGCCCACTTCGCGGCCACGTTCGCCAACCAGCGCCAGTACAGTCAAGTCCGCCGCCGTGCCGCGCGTCATCATGCCGATCAGAGTGCTCTTGCCCACGCCGCTACCGCCAAAGATCGCGATGCGCTGG
>JANXPR010000012.1 GCA_025357215.1 Acidobacteriaceae bacterium
CGTCAGCGGTAGCGAAGTTGAAACGGGAGCCGGGTCGATCATTGAGATAACACCAATATTTGGCGCCATCACTTCCACTTCCACGTTGACGGTAGCAACTGACAAAGTCATTTTGACTTGAATTAGTTTGTTGTCCTGCAGTGCCACCTTGCTCTTGGTCGTGCGAAACCCAGGAGCAGTCACCGTAAGCTCGTAACTGCCGGCAGGCACCATGCTTAAGTTCAATTGGCCCGTTGCGCCCGTCGATCCGCCAAAACTGGATTTGTTTTCCGCGTCGTAGAGAGTGACTCGCGCGTTAGGGATAAGCAATCCTTGGGGATCAAAGATCAGAACCGTTACTCCTGCGTCACTGCCTGCCTGCTGCTTCACAACCTTGCATACCTGCTGCTTGGACTTAGCCGACGCAAAACTCACACCGGACATCGTCGACAAGACTGCCGACAAGACCGCTGCCGCTACTTTCGCCACACGACGCGCAGCGCGTTGAGCCGCCGCACGAATGCCTACCGGGCAATCCTGGGTGATCATGGTGCCGTCCAGGCGGCGGTAAAAACGAGTGCACAACCGGCCTTCGCGTTCGAGTACCAACTTTGAGATTTCCGGCGTGGTCATCGCCGACAAATTATAGACATAGAGGTTGCATTCCGCGCAGTGGCGGACGCGATCAGCGTTTGACGCGTCCACTGGGGCCATGGTGTCCCAACTGGCGGGGCAGGGGGCCGCGACTTGAATCCGGTTCAAGTCGATTACCGGAGTGTTTTCGGGGCCATTCTGACGGGAAGCTGCCCGGTCATGCCGGGAAAAGAAATTAAGAACTGGCAAGGCAAATTACCCCCGGTGCAAGAACGCCGCAGCAGGAGGATTTTGCAGGCCTATTTTCCCATAATGTAGTTGATGTCAGAGACGGCCTTTTTGGCGTCGGCGGCAAACGGGCCGTTGGGCTGCGCTTCCAGGTACTTTTGGAAATGCAGACGCGCGGGATCCAGGCGCTCCATGCCACGCAGGCTTTGTCCCATGCGGAAATGGATAACGGGATTGTCCGGGGTCAGGCGCAAGGCGTTTTCAAACTGCTCCAGCGCATCGTCATATTTGTTGTTGGCCAGAAAGCCTTCGCCGGCTTCCATGAGGCGCGCGGATTCCTTGGCCAACTCTGAGCTGGCGGTGGCTGCGTCCACGAACGGCGCCAGCCGCTTGACGGCTTCCCTGGCTTCCTTGGCTGTTGGACCGCTGGGCAGAATCTCCAGGTACTGCTTGTAATTCTTGTACGCCTGCGTGGGCAAAGATAGCTTTTCCTGCACTACGGCCAGGCCGTATGTGGCCTCGGCGTCGCCGGGCTTATAGAGCAGCGCATCATGGTAGCGGTCGAGCGCGGCGCGATAGTTCTTTAGCTTCAGGTAGTAGTTCCCGACTTCAATATCTTTCATGGCGCGATGCGGATCAAAAACTCCGCCTTCGGTATCGTCGGGCTTGCCGCTTCTGTCCCGGGAAGGCGCGCGCATGTTCAAGTCAATTTGCGCGTCTTTGCTGGAGCTTTCTCCGGCTTCGGCTTCCACTTCATCCAGCGATGGCAGCCTTTGCTTTTGCACCGGAGTCGCCGTGGGATGAGCCGGCGGAGGCGCTGCGCTATCGCGCGGCTTGATGTGCGGATCGTTGTCCTTGCTTTCCTGCGCGGACGAATACGGGCTGGAACATAACGTAAAAGCGATGACTGCCGTGAAAAGTAAGATATAAGAACGGATCATGGGCCTATTTTAGCTCTGTTTCGTCGGTCGGGGAAATTGGCCGTGCTTTTCAAAGGAGAACAACTTTCTGCGGACCGTCTTGCAGTCAGTCATGCCCTGGGGGATTTAGTCCGCCAATAATCAAAGGCCGCCAGAGTATGGCGGCCTTTAAACTGCGCAATCTGTCCGGGGGAGGAGAGACTCTAGCGTCCTGGATTAGGTACGCTGGTTTGCGCAGAAGCTGGAGCATCTTGTGTGCTGTTGGTCATCAGGCGAACGTCAACACGGCGGTTCTGCGCGCGTCCATCAGACGTTTCGTTTTCGGCCACAAAGTGGTCTTTGCCGTAGCCGATGATGAAGATCTTGTGGGCGGGAACGCTCTTGTTGGAAAGATACTGCACCACGGCATCAGCGCGGCGTTCGCTCAGCTTGTAGTTATAGCTGGCGTTGCCCACGGAGTCCGTGTCGCCTTCCACCACCACGATATAACCCTTGGTATTCGGGATTTCCGCCACCAACTGGTCCAGCGCGGACTGGGCTTTTTCCGTGAGGTCAGCCTTGTTGAAGGCAAAATGAACGCTGGTTTCCAGCACCGGACGATAGCTATCCAGGTTGGCGACCTGCGTGGCCAGCGAATCAACGCGATTCACGGCTTGCGTGGCCAGAGTGCCGGCCTGGTCAGCGCGATTGCGGGCATCCAGTGCCTTCACATCGGCCGCGGCGGCTTTCTGGTTCACGCCTTGGATCCCTTGCTGGGAGCGAGCATCAACGTCGTGAACGTCGCGGTTGTTTTTCGCCGTCAGCTCATCCAGCGTGTTGGTTTTATCGATAATCGGCTGGCTCTGCTGCCGCACGTAATTCTTGCTGGAGCAGCCGGCGCCCAACGCCAGAACCGCACCTGCCATAACAACCATAAGACTAGATTTCAAATTCATCGGAGGACGCTCCTTAAAAACCCACGCGGCGCACATGGCCGCCTTATAAGATTCTACGTACCTAAGTAAAGCAACTGAGGTGCCAATGGCGGGCCGGGATCGCCAAGCATCTAAGTATCTACGAATCAATGGTTTGGCGGATGGCCGCTGGCACCCGATACCTAGACCAGACCAGCTAACCAGGGAAATTTTACTCACCCCGATAGGATTCGCAAAACTGCCAAGACCTGGGAAATTGCCAAAAATCCCAAAATTGGCAAAAGATCGCCGGGATTAGGGCAACGATTGCCAAAATGCCAAAAATGTCAAAGATCGCCGGGATTGAAAAACCCGGATTCCACGCGGGGCCGCGGTATCCCCCTAGGCGAGACCCAAACGTATTTACAATCATCAACACTGGCATTCTTGACAGTTTAGGCAGTCTTCACTTAGTTAGTTCTCCGTGCCTCCGTGTCTCCGTGGTGAGACTTCGTTTTGTCTATGGACTTGCTCGCAAAAATCCGGACCATCCCTCAGCAGCCCGGCGTGTATCTCTACAAGAACGCTGAGGGCGAGGTCATCTACGTTGGCAAGGCCAAGAACCTGCGCGCGCGCGTCCGTTCGTACTTTCAGGAAGGCGTAGGCGAGGCCAACGCCAAGACCGGATCGCTGCTGCGCGAGGCGGTCGACGTCGATTACATCGTCGTCGCTAACAACAAAGAAGCGCTGGCGCTGGAAAACAATCTCATCAAGCAGAAGAAGCCGCGTTTCAACATCCTTCTGCGTGACGATAAAACTTATCCTTACATCAAGCTCACCTTGGCTGAGCGTTTCCCGCGCGTGTACGTCACGCGGCGTCTCCGCAAAGACGGCAGCGAATATTACGGACCGTATTTCCCCGGCAATCTTGCCTATCGGATTGTCGATCTCATACATCGTCATTTTCTCGTTCCGTCGTGCAAGGTCGATCTTTCGCGATACCATCCGCGACCGTGTTTGCAGTACTACATCAAGCGCTGCCTGGGACCGTGCGTAAAAGACCTGACCACGCCGGAGCTTTATACCGAAGCCGTCCGCGACGTGAAGCTGTTGCTGGAAGGCCGCCAGACTGATCTCTCCCGCGGACTGCGCTCCCGCATGGAACACGCTGCCGCCGACCAGGAATACGAACGCGCCGCGCGCTATCGCGACCTGATCTCCACCGTGGAACAGCTCCAGGAAAAACAGCGCATGGCGGCCGTTGAAGGCGACGATCAGGACGTTTTCGGTTACCACTTTGAAAACCAGATGCTGGCCGTGAACGTCTTTCACCTGCGCGGCGGAAAAATCTTGGATCGCCGGGAATTCTTCTGGGAAGAACTGCCGGAGATTGATGTGCTGCCAGCTGTCGAGACTGAAGCTTTGTCAGGCCATATCGAAACTGCCGATCCCTCAGAGACGAGTGGAGCGCAGGCGCCCCCGCCTGCGGAGGAGAATGCAGATATGGATCGACTCACGACGAGCGACCATGCTCGTGTGGCACCGCCGCCCCCGGCGGTGATAACCCCTGCAGGCTTCTCCCCCGGAGCATTCTTCTCCGCGCTGGTCAAGCAGGTTTACATTGACCAGCAATACGTCCCGCGGGACATCCTGGTCCCCACGGACTTTGAAGACCGCGCCGAGCTCGAAGAGCTGCTCACGGAAAAGCGCGGCAGCAAGGTGGAAATCCTCGTGCCGCAGCGTGGCGACAAACGCTCGCTCATCGACTTGGCCGCGCAAAATGCCAAGCAGTCGTTTGACCAGCGTTTCCGCGTGATGAAGCCCGCGGCCAAGGCCGTCCAGGAAGCTTTGCAGGACGTGCTCGGCCTGCCCGAGCTGCCCAAGCGCATCGAATGCTTTGACATCTCGCACATACAGGGCGCGGAAACCGTGGCGTCCATGGTCGTCTGGGAAGACGGCAAGATGAACAAGCAGGAGTACCGCAAGTTCATCATCAAGACCGTGGAAGGCGTGGACGACTTCGCGTCAATGAATGAGGTCATCACCCGCCGCTATAAGCGGCTTCGTGACGAAGACCAACCGTTTCCCAGTCTCGTGCTTGCCGACGGCGGCCTGGGCCAGTTGCACGCCGCCGCCGCCGCGCTCGAAGCGCTGGAGATCACCAACCAGCCGCTGGCGTCCATCGCCAAGAAGGAAGAGATCATTTACGTCTACGGGCAGGAAGGCGAACCAGTCGTCCTGGAGCGCCACTCGCCGGTGCTGCACCTGGTTCAGATGGTGCGCGACGAATCGCACCGCTTCGCCGTAACGTTCCACCGCAAGCGCCGCCAGATGCGCGACCGCCAATCCGAGCTGCTGGATATT
This sequence comes from Acidobacteriaceae bacterium, assembly GCA_025357215.1. Lineage (GTDB taxonomy): Bacteria > Acidobacteriota > Terriglobia > Terriglobales > Acidobacteriaceae > Angelobacter. Next base: position 4,979 of record JANXPR010000012.1, read on the forward strand.
CCCGGCATCGGCGAACGGACGCGGCAACGACTTCTGCAACACTTCGGTAGCGTCCGCGCGGTGCAACAGGCCAACGCGGCGGCGCTAGGAGCGGTGCTGACCAAGCCGCAAACCGAAGCGGTGCTGAAACATTTCGCCAAATCGCCGACTTCGCCGTGATCGCGCGGCTTCGCCGCGAGGGTTAGCAGATTTGTGGAGCGCAGGCGCCCTCGCCTGCGTGGCTTGCGCGGTGGGTGGAATCGATTCAGCACAACCCATTGCGCAAGAATTTTGCCACGGTTCCTCATCTGGCGCGCTGTAGGTGGGGCAATTCAGGGCTAATATTCTATTGAGAACTGTTTAAGTGGATTCTATGTTTGACGATAGCCCGATTTCCAAGAAAGAATCGCGAGCAATAGTGCGTTCTGATGGAGTTACAGAGTCGGAGCGGTATTTGAAGAGACTTTGTGATCGGTCCTTCTTGTCCCTCTGGAGCTATTCAGGCGTGTTCCGTGATCAGGGACGCACCAACGGAAAGGGAGACGG
>JANXPR010000035.1 GCA_025357215.1 Acidobacteriaceae bacterium
CACAGGCTTGCCGAGTTCCTGAGAAGCCTGTTTCCAGACTGGCGCGAGTTTTTCCGCGAACGCCTGGATCAGCAGTGGATGGTCATGCCAGGAGTCGATGAAGTCGACGTTGATCTCAGGTTTCATTTCCGCCATGAGCGCCTTGCGATACAGACCCGTGCTGGTGGAAGAATTTTGCGGCGCCAGGCAGATCGCCAACACGTGCTCCACGCCGTCGATAACGATTTGGCGGACGGCGTCCGCGATGAACGGGCGCCAATTGCGCATGCCCACGTGCACGGGAGCCCCGAGTTCACTCTGCACGGCAGCGGCCTGGGCCATGGTGATTTCCGTGAGCGGAGATTTACCTATCAGCGAATAGCGGTGCTTGACTTCTTCAATCACCGCGTCGGGTACGGGACGCCCTCCGGTAATGTGCCGCATGAACTCCGGGATCTCCGCAGGAGATTCCGGACTGCCGTGAGCGAGCAGCAAGACTGCGGATTTAGATTGCGTCATCGTTCATTCCTGCGCGCCTTCCCGGCGCGTATTCCTGCGCGCCTTCTCGGCGCGTATTCCTGATGCGCCCTTCACAGCGCGATTATTTCGCAAACGTTTTCGGAACAACCCTATTTCCAACGGGCTGTTCTTATCGCGCCTTGGCCGCGTTCTTAGCGCTGATTTCGTGAACAAATTCCACCAGGGCTTGAACATTTTCCACCGGAGTTTCCGGCAAGATGCCGTGACCAAGGTTGAAGATGTGTCCGTTGCGTCCTCCGGCCTGGCGAAGAATGGCCCGCGTGCGTGCGCGGAGTTCTTCCTGCGAAGCGAACAGCAAAACGGGATCGAGATTGCCTTGCACGGCGCCTTGAAAATCCAGGCTCTCCCAGGCTTGCTCCAGAGGGAAACGCCAATCAACGCCCATCACGTCCGCGCCGGTCTGTTTCATGGAAGGCAGCAGCGTTGCCGTGTCCGTGCCGAAATAAATCAACGGCACGCCGGTCTTCTTCAAGCGCTGGATCAGATCGGTGGCGAAAGGCTGCACATACTGGCGATAGTCTTCCACGCTCAGGCAACCGACCCAACTATCGAAAACCTGCAAGGCGTCAGCACCGGCGGTGACCTGCTCGGCAGCATAGAAAGCGAGCACATCCACCAGCTTGCCCATCAACTTTTGCCAGGCTGCGGTCTGCGAGTACATCATTTTCTTGGTCAGGAGGTAATTACGCGACCCGCCACCTTCAATCATGTAGCTGGCCAGGGTGAACGGCGCGCCACAAAAACCGATGACCGGCATCTTTTCGCCAAAATGTTTAGCTACCAGGCCAACAGATTGAGACACGTAGCCGAGTTCGGTGGCGCGATCGGTGCGCAGCTTGTCCACGTCCTTGGCGGTACGTATGGGATTTTCGATGACCGGGCCTTCGCCGGCCTCAAAACGAAACGGCAAGCCCATCACTTCCAGGGGCAGGAGAAGGTCGGCAAAGATGATGGCGGCGTCCACACCGAGTTTTTCCGCGGCGGTGATGGTGACTTCCGCGGCCACGTCCGGTGTTTTGCAGATTTCCACCAGAGAGTATTTTTTTCGTACCGCACGATATTCGGCCATGTAGCGGCCAGCCTGGCGCATGAGCCAGACGGGCGTCGCGTCCACCGGTTCACAGCGGCAGGCCCGGATAAACCTTGAGTTAGGAGCAGACATTACCTGAAAACTGTAGCATTTTTGCCAGTTTGCAGCTATTGACGTAGGTCACGTTCAGTTTTTGATTTCCGTGATCGTCCCGTCATGCGATTGGGCTGGTCCGTCAACGACTCAAGGGAAGCGATCCTTTTCGCATCAGTGTTGCGAAGCCTTCCTGGTTCTCCTTTTACATCCGCCTTCACAGGCATATGAGGATGTATCCGCAGCAGAGAGCGTTGCAGTTGGTTTCCGTCAACCATCAGCTGCGAGGGCGAGACTTAATCTTTAGGGAGTACAGAACCCTTGGCTTCTAAAAGGGATTGCATCGTGTCGTGATATTAAAATCTGTTAATGTGAAGCGATAAACGGAGGTAAATCGCATTCCATCGACAAGGAAATTCTTAATTTTCGTGGAAAGAACTTTTAAAAAGTTTCTAAGGTAACTAAATAGTAGCCACTAGCGAGTCATCTTAAAGCTAAGATTGACGATAAGGAACGCTTGTAGTCCAGAATAGACTCCTGTCGTGGAATGATCGTCGTATCAGCATAGGGGCCACTAAGCCAGCCATGAAGTTGACGGCAGTTGAAAAACAAATTCGTATTTTGCTTCTTGAAGACGATCCCACAGACGCGGAGTTGTGTCTGCGTAAGCTGCGCCATGCGGGAATGCAAGTAGCCGTCGAAATCGTGGGCTCAGCCGAGCACTTCAAGGACCACGTAAAGAAAAACCATTACGACATCATTCTAGGCGACTACCGCTTGCCGTCGTGGACGGGGCTGGAAGCGGTCCGCTGGCTGCGCTCGGAAAATAATCGCACGCCTTTCATTCTAGTCACCGGCACACTGGGAGACGAGCTGGCGGTGGAGTGCATTCGCGAGGGCGCAAGCGACTACGTACTCAAGGAAAAACTGGACCGGCTGCCGTTTGCGATTCAGCGTGCCCTTGATGATCAACGCATGCGCGCGGCGCGGGAAGAAGCCGAGCGCGATCTGCGGCGCTCCGAACAACAGTTCGCTTCCATTGTCAGCAATGCGCCTTATGGCATTTACCGTGCGAACCGCCAGGGCCAAATCCTGATGGTGAATCCAGCGATGGTCAGCATGCTGGGTTACGATTCAGAGCAGGAAATGATCGGGCTGGACCTGGAAAATGATGTTTACTGGGACGCCAAGGAACGCAACAAGCTTCTGGCACATTTGCCAGACCCAAGCCGTCCAGACGCTGCCGCCGCCGACCACTTGTGCCAAATGGAGATCCAGTGGCGCCGCAAAGACGGAAAGCAGATTTTTGTGCGCGTGGCAGGACGCCTGCTGCCGGCGCGCAATAGCGAAATTGAATACGAAGTCTTTGCCCAGGACGTAACCGAGCAACGCACGCTGGAACGCGAGTTTCAGCAAGCCCAGAAAATGGAAGCCATTGGCCGCCTGGCCGGCGGCGTGGCCCATGACTTTAACAACCTGTTGATGATCATTCGGGGCTGCGCCGAGTTGCTGGATTACCACAAGGGCCAGCCGGACAAGGTAAACGCCTACCTGAAGCAAATCAACGACGCAACGTCGATCGCAGCTTCCGTGGTGCAACAACTACTGATGTTCAGCCGCAAGCAATCGCCAGAGCCCATGGTGATTGACATGAACTCGGTGTTGAAATCCCTGGGCAAGATGTTGCCCCGCCTGCTGGGTGAAGATGTTGCCGTGGAGTTCAAATACGGTTTAAACCTGGGCCGCATCAGCGCGGACCGCAGCCAGATTGAACAGATTGTGCTGAACCTGGCAGTGAACGCCCGCGATGCCATGCCCAAAGGCGGAATGCTGGTGGTTGAAACCCGCAACGACTATCTGGACGAACAACAGGCGTACCAAATGAGTCCGGAGTTAAAGCCGGGTAACTACGTAATTATGGCCATCAAGGACAACGGCGTAGGCATGGACGCGGAAGTCCAGTCCCACATTTTTGAGCCGTTCTTCACCACGAAGGAACGCGGCAAAGGGACCGGATTGGGACTAGCCACGGTTTACGGCATCGTCCGGCAAAGCGGCGGACATATTACAGTAAAAAGTGTGATGGGCGAAGGCACTACGTTCAAGATCTTCTTCCCTTGCGCGGCGAGCAAAGAAGTTGCGCAATCTCCGCAACTGGTGGCTCCGGCGGTGGGCGGGTCAGAAACCATCCTTCTGGTGGAAGACGAAGCTGCCTTGCGGGAGATCACGCAGGAATATCTGCAGTCCAAGGGTTACAACGTGCTGGCCGCCAACAATGGAATGCAGGCGCTGGAAGTCTGCCGCAGCCATCCTGGAGCGATCAGCCTGTTGTTGACCGACATCATTATGCCGGGGATTGCCGGGCCAGCCATGGTGGAGGCCGCGCTCAAGATGCGTCCGGACCTGCACGTGATCTACGTGTCAGGATATTCGGACCGCGGAGTCTCGGAAGAAGAGCTTGGTCCACGGGCGGCGTTCCTGCGCAAACCGTACGGCCTGGCGGAACTAGGACAGAAAATCCGCTCGGCCATCAACGCTCCCACCAGCGCCAGCGCCGCTAGTTGACTCTGCGGGGCCATGCTCCCCGTGCCCGTCGGGCACGAATGTGCCTACGTAACCCAATAAGCCCCGCCGGAAAAGCGATCTTCCGTTATAATCGACGTGTTGTCCGCACGAACGCCGGAGAGGTGGCCGAGTGGCTGAAGGCGGCGGTTTGCTAAACCGTTATAGGGGCTAACACTTCTATCGGGGGTTCGAATCCCCCCCTCTCCGCCATAGTTTTTTCAATTACTTCCGTGCAAGAAATCCTGCCCGCGTGCAACCCGCCTCTAACATTGCATGTCTCTCAAACTGTATCGCCGCCACCTCAAGGAGTGCGAAGGCGGATGCGTGCACCGGACAATTTGAAGAGGGTCGGCGCGGCTTGATTGGCCAGGGCCTAGGCCTCGTCCTAGTCCGTTTTCCTGTCTGCCTGCGGCTGAATTTTCCGCACCGACATCTAGCCAATATGAGACAGGACGCTTAGGCGTCGGTAAGGCGGAGGCGGGTTTCGATGCGGTCAACCGAAGGTGCGTTCTGCTCTATCCGTTCGAAGCGCAAAAGATCAACTTCGAAACGATTGGAATCCTCGCGCTAGCGCAATTGCGTGGCTTTGACATCGGCAAGGTTGCTTTCATCACGACAACATCAGCCTGAATTTTCTTCAGGACTTCGTACATCAGCTCGTTGGTGATTGCCTCGGCGATAGGTCAGACCTTACCGGAAGACAGCTAAAAGGCAAAAACATTTAGGGCAAGGTCTGAATCTCAAGACTCAGTCATTTAGCATCGGGACGGCCTTAGTTTTATTAGATATGCTCTTCGCGGGGTACATCGGTTCTGTCAAATGAAACTACGTTTAAGCATCTCAGTAAGTCATAACGGTTGTTAACAAAATCTCCACATTTGCGCAGCCAGCTTCGTCTGCTTTGTGCAGCTTCGTCGATATGCAGCGTCAATCTATATTTCCCGGGCAATAGCGGCATAGTAATGACTTCCGTCTCGCCGCGAGATCTGGCCCCGAAAGACGCGTCCCGATTGTGGGAATTCCTATCGGGGTACGATTCGAACCAGGCTGCTTGTAGCGAATGAACCCCTGAAGGTAGTTTGGCCTTTTTTGCTGTATCAGACTCTTCTAATTCGATCAGTGCTTTCCCGTCGCAGCGGAGCTGCCAGTTGTTGCTCGCCAGCCCTTTTTTGTCAGGCTCACGTTCAAAGACTAAAGTGCTGGGACAACTACGCCTTACGTAATCGCTCACTACAGACAACGCGGCTGCAAATACTTCGTTGGAGCGACTGTCAATGAACACACCCTGACGCTCGGCAAAGCCGAGGATTTCTTCCGGTAGGCTGTCTTGCGTTGGCATCCCAGCACCATCGATAAATAGGGGAAGTAGATATTTACCATGATTCAGGGCGTGAGATATTTCTAAACGCACCCAATCATTCGGGTCGTGCAGTTTTTCTGCTGACCAATTCTTTTCGATAATAAAGATCACGGCGACGCATTGTCTTAACGCGTCTAATATCTCCCTAGTCCAATGAGCGCCAGCTTTAATACTTTTACTATCGACAAAAACCGAATTGGGGCCGCACTTAACCTCCAGCTCGGCAGCTATTCGATCTGCGAGAAAACGCCCGTTGGCGGCTCGCCTATACGAAAGAAATATCCATGGAGGTTGCGGCATGGGTTCTAGGTCGTTATCTAAATTTAACATGAGAGACACAGCCACGCAATGTGCGGAGGCCGAGTGTATTTCTGTTAGTGTTGCACAATGGAGCCAATTTTCGGCGGGTAAAGTGCTTCAAAAAATGCCCGGAAAAATGGGAACTAACGGCCCATCAGCAGCCGCGTATGAATACGGCGTACGGCGGATTCCGGCACACTGTAAATCGTATGTGCGTGCTTGCAGCCCAACCCGATCTTGATAACGCCGGGATCATTCTTCGCCAGCTTGCGGACGTTTCGCGGGGTTCGAATCCCCCCTCTCCGCCAGAAATTCCTGCGCAATCCTCCCTTCTCGCAAAAGCCTAGCATGCATGAAATCCCTCCTACAACATAGAATTGATACCGGGACGCCATTTCTGACCATGCCTGAATCGCCGACGGCCAAAGCTATTTCCCCCGAAGAAGCTGCGCGCATTGCGCAGGATGTCTACGGACTAGAGGTCAGCGCGCGTCCTTTGCCCGGTGAATATGATCACAATTTCCATGCAGTCCGCCGTGACGGGAAAGAGTACGTCCTGAAGGTGATGCATTCCAGCCGCGACGCGGCGCTGATTGATTTGATGTGCCAGGCATTGCGGCATTTGGCGGAACATGCGCCGGAGTTAACGCTGCCGAGAGTACAGCCTACGCAAGGCGCGGAGTTGTTTACCAAGGTCAAGGGGCAGGACGGCGCGGAACACCTGGTATGGCTGCTGAGTTTTCTTCCCGGTAAAGAGCTGGCGGCGGTGCGTCCGCATAGCGAGGAACTGCTACATGAAATTGGCCGCCTGCTGGGGAATATTGACCGCACACTTCTAAACTTTTCTCATCGCGCGGCGCAACGCGAACTGAAGTGGGATTCGGCGCGGGCCTTGTGGATTCGGGACGTAGTGGCGGAGGTTTTCGCCGCGCAAAGCTTCGTCACGCTAACCTTGGGCACACAAATAAACGCCCGGCGCGCGATGGTGGAGCGGGCGATCGCTCACTATGAACAGTTCGTGTCGCCGCTAATCGCCAAGCTGCGCAAAAGCGTGATCTATGGCGACGCCAACGAGCACAACGTATTGGTAAACCGGGTGCTGGCAAATCGGGCGGATCCCAGCGGAGCACCGGGCGGGACAAAAAACGGACATACTTCGTGCACGGTCAGCGTGATTGATTTTGGTGACATGCACCACGGATGGATTGCGTCCGAGCCGGCGATTGCGGCGGCGTACGCGATGCTGGGCAAGGACGATCCGCTGGCTGCCGCGGCGACTGTGGTGAAAGGCTTTCATGAAGCGTTCCCGCTCAACGGCGATGAAATTGCCGCGCTGTATTCGTTGATCGAAATGCGATTGGCGGTAAGCGTAGTCAACTCCGCCCAGCGCAAAGCTCTATTTCCGAAAGACGCGTACATCACGATCTCTGAAGCACCGGCCTGGGCGGCGCTGGAGCGGATGCAGAAAATCCATCCGCGGTTTGCGCATTATGCGTTTCGCAACGCGTGCGGTTTATCCGCGCTGCCGCAAGCCGAGCATTTACGGCGCTGGCTGGCCGATGCAGGCAAGACCGCGGCTCCCGTGCTGGATGAGGACCTGCGCACCGCACCCTGCCACGTTATCGACCTCAGCGTGGGCAGCACGTTTCTGGGAGCCGATCCGGCGAACGCGGAGACAGCAACTCTGTCCGCGGCAATCGACCAGGAGTTGCAACGCAGGAACGTGAAAGTTGGCGTTGGACGGTACGATGAAGCGCGACCAATTTACACGTCAGCTTTGTTCGGCAACGCGAATAATCCTACGGAAGAGCGCCGGACGATCCATTTGGGAATCGATCTTTTTGAGCCATCCGGAGCCAATGTTCACGCACCGCTGGAAGGGGTAGTCCACGCGGTGGGCGACAACAACGCGCCGCTGGACTACGGGCCGGTGGTAATTCTGAAACATGCGATGGACAACGGCAGTGAATTCTTCACGCTCTATGGTCATCTTTCGCGCGAGAGCATTGCGAAGCTTTCCGTCGGGCAGCGAGTGAAACGAGGTGAGGTTTTTGTCCGTCTAGGCAACGCACAGGAAAACGGTGGATGGCCGCCGCATCTTCATTTTCAGATAATCGGCGATTTGCTCGAGATGGACCGCGACTTCCCCGGCGTGGCGAAAGCTTCCGAGCGGGAAATCTGGAAAAGCCTGTCTCCTGATCCGAACCTGCTGCTGGGGATTCCGGCTGGCTTTCCGCGCGAAACGAGCGCGGGCGAAACATTGGTCCAGCGGCGCGCGCTTCTGGGACGCAACTTAAGCATTTCCTACCAGCATCCGCTAAAGATCGTACGCGGATGGCGGCAGCATCTGTATGACGATACCGGCCGCGCTTATCTGGATGTCTACAACAATGTCCCGCTGGTGGGGCACAGCCATCCTCGAGTGGTAAGCGCGGTGCAGCAGCAGTTGGGACTGCTGAACACCAACACGCGTTACCTGCACGACAATGCCGTGGAGTACGCGCGACGGCTCACGGAGAAGATGCCCGAGCCGTTGCGCGTATGTTATTTCGTCAACTCCGGTAGCGAAGCCAACGAGCTTGCGTTGCGTCTGGCGCGCACGCATACCGGGCAAGAGGACGTGGTGGTGCTGGAACATGCGTATCACGGGCATACGTCAACGCTGATCGATATTAGCCCTTATAAGTTTGATGGACCCGGCGGCAGCGGACGCAAATCCTGGGTACACGTGGCGCCACTTGCAGATGATTATCGCGGCAAGTACCGGCGAGGCGAGAAAGATCTTGGTCCGCGCTACGCGCAACATGTGGCCGACATTATGGACGGCTTGCGCGCGCAAGGACGTGGCGCGGCAGCCTACATTGCGGAAACCATGCCCAGTGTTGGCGGACAGATTGTTTTTCCGGCGGACTACCTCAAGGAAGTTTATCGCCATGTACGAACTGCGGGCGGAGTATGCATTGCCGACGAAGTG
>JANXPR010000069.1 GCA_025357215.1 Acidobacteriaceae bacterium
AGGGCATGGGCGGCGCCATGGACCTGGTGGCCGGAGCGCGGCGCACGGTGATCGCCATGGAGCACACCACGAAAGAGGGCGCGCCCAAGATCCTGACGAAATGCACGCTGCCGCTGACCGGAGTGAAAGTGGTGAACACCATCGTGACCGAGATGGCCTACATCAGCGTGACGCCCAACGGCCTGGTGCTGGAAGAAGTTGCTCCGGGGCTGACCGCGGACGACGTACAGAAAGCCACGGAAGCAAAGCTCATCGTGAGCCCGAACTTGAAAGTGATGGAGTCATAAGCGCACACTGCTGACAGGAGGAATCATGCGAGCTGACAGTGTTGAAGTCTCCTGGGACCCGAAACAATCGAAATGGCTGGTGAGAATCCAGACCGGTGAAGAAGTTCTGCGGCGGCTGTGCAAGCTGCCGCAAAATGCGGACGAGATGGCGCTTCGGCAAGCGGCGCAACAGACCATCAAGGACGAAGGCTATGAAGCCGACGCGAGCGTGATCACTGTAAAAAAGATGGCCTCGTGATTTGAGAGTCGCTTCGCGACAAAACTTGAGGCGTTAGCAGGCGCTTGAGCCTGCTGCCGAAATCCTGAGCGTAAGCGAAGGACCTCTGGCGGCGCAGTTCGCCACGTGATCGGGCTCGCTGCTTATTCGACTGGCCGGTGATCGTGAACTGGATCACGCCGCGGTGATCTAGCCTGCATCAGGCTCGGCGGCAAGGCGAAGAAGAGCGCCAGGGCTATGTTCACGATGAGGCTTACGTGCACGTTGACCCACACCAGGCCGAAGCACAGCAGATAGACGAGTGGTCCCACGGCGTATTGGCGCGATATCAGAACGGCGGCGGCCAGTGTCTCTTTGTCCATGAGTTGGCGGCGCACAGCGTACTGCCACAGCACGTTGAAGAAGAGCGCAATCACCACGTAGGTTGCGTTGTAGACAGCGGCAGCGGTTTTTTGTTCCGGCGTGCCCATATGCGCGGCGAGAACCGCCGTAGGAAACGGCACCACCGTCACGCCCAGCAGCAAGAGCAGGTTCAAGAGCAGTAACGTGTCCGTGGACCGGCGGATGTGCGAGAACATGCGGTGATGGTTCATCCACATGATGCCGATGTAAAAGAAGCTCAGGAGAAACGCCACATAAGAAGGCCACTGCCGCATCAGCGCGGCTGCGAGGTGGCCATGCTGTGCGTCCGGGACTTTGATTTCCAGAATCAGCAGCGTGATGGCGATGGCAAATACGCCGTCAGAAAATGCTTCAATGCGCGTGGTTTCAGATGGCATTTAGTTGTCGATTTTCGCTTTACGCTTTCACTGTCTCGGCGGATTCCAGCGCCTTCATCGCTTCACCATACGGCGTTTTCGCAATCCCGCGCTCGGTGATGATGGCTGTCACGTACTTGGCGGGCGTTACGTCAAACGCCGGGTTCTCGACGAGCACGGCGTCCGGCGCCATCTGCTTGCCGCCGTGATGCGTGATCTCCTGGCGGGCGCGTTCTTCGATTGGAATTTCGTCGCCGGACTTCATGCTCATGTCCACGGTGGACCACGGCGCGGCAACGTAGAAAGGAATGGCATGTTCTTTCGCCAGCACGGCCACGGAATATGTGCCGATTTTGTTCGCGACGTCGCCATTGGACGCGATGCGGTCCGCGCCCACGACCACCGCTTGGATCTTGCCCAGGCGCATCATGGTGCCGGCCATGTTGTCGGCGATCAGCGTCGTAGGTATGCCGTCTTTGGTCAGCTCCCAAGTGGTCAGGCGCGCGCCTTGCAGGAATGGACGAGTCTCGTCGGCATAGACATGAATATTTTTTCCGGCTTCAATGGCCGCGCGGATCACGCCCAAGGCAGTGCCGTAACCGCATGTCGCGAGCGCTCCGGCGTTGCAATGAGTGAGTACCCCGCCGGATGCGGGCATGAGCGTGGCGCCGTGGCGTCCCATGGCCTTGTTGGCAGCAATGTCTTCCACGTGCATCTGCCGGGCTTCGGCGACCATGGCTGCTTTGATCTGGTCTATTGATTTGGCTGCCAGCGACTCGAACGTTTCCTGCATGCGCCGGATAGCCCAGAACAAATTCACAGCCGTCGGACGCGTAGCGCCGATGACCTTGGATATCTGTTCAAGATCAGCGCGCAGACTCGGCACGTCTTTGGCCGATGAATCGCGCACGCCCAGTGCAACGCCCATGGCGGCGGCCACCCCGATGGCCGGAGCGCCGCGGACAATCATGTCGCGAATAGCCACGGCCACTTCCTGATAGGTGCGGCACGTAACGTAGACTTCCTCCATCGGAAGCCGGGTCTGGTCAATAAACAGGACGCCTTCGGGGGTCCATTCAAGGGTTGTGATCATTACCCTTGATTTTACTCGAAAGCAGAAAGACTGCTGATTCCCTACACGGCGAACAACGGCTTAATGGGAGCGGCCTTCAGCAGCGTAAGGTAATTGTTGGAGTCATGTTGAGACAGAATCTGCGCCATGAATGCCTGTAGCGGGTCGCCCGCAGCGGGATTGATCACCACGCCCTGCAGATCGACGGCGATGAAAGCCTGCGTGTAGCCCATGGGCTTTACGATCAGGTTGTCGGCGTCAATCGCCAGTTTCAACGCGACTGGACACAGGGGCACCGGCTGGTAGTAGGTCTTGATGGTCTCCAGTGTGGCCCAGGCGTTGGGAACAACATCCAGCGTGTCAAATACGCGATAAGAATCTGGAAACAGTTGATTGCAATAGTTAGCGAATTTGCTGTTGCCCGCGGACGGAGCCGCGAAAGTGAAAGCCCTGATCTTTACCGGCCCGGGAATTTGCTGCCACTGCGGCGCCTGGAAGGCCAGCCATGCCGCGACTTCGGAAGCCAGACATCCTCCCAGGCTGTGTCCGGTTACGTGAACTTCGATTCCTGCCGGCGTTTGGAACGCCATGGTGCGTAGAAAATCTTCCAGTTTGGTTCCCGCAGCTGGATTGGGCGCCGCGTAGGTTGTCTGGTCGGTCAGTCCTATCAACGTGGTCAGTCCCACCAGGGCGCCGCCCGCAACTTTCACCGTGGGATCGCCGCCCTTGGTGAAAGGAAAGTGGACCAGGCCGATTACCCTCAGGTCTTCCACCCAGTCGCGGATGAACAGCGGATCGGTGCCGCGGATGGACACGGCGTACACGGCAGCATTTTTCTTCTTGGCAACGTACAGCATGTTGCTTTGGTCAAGAGAAAGGCCGGGGCCCCAGACCACGTCCCATTGACCCTGCGTGGCGTAGTCAGGATGCGCGAGCTGCTGCGTGATGGCATCGCGAATCCTGTCCGCATGGTGAGCTACAGTCTCGCCCAGTAAAGGATTCTCTGCCTGGTATGAAAGCGCAGCCAGGGTCATCAACACCTGGGCCTGGGTCTGGTCAGCATTGGAAGCAAACGCCACGTGATACCCTCAGGTTCTTTAGGGCGGCAGGCGGCGCGCCCTCATGGATGGCGGCTATAAGTAACCTGTAAGCCCAAGTGCTTCTTCTATTGTGTGTTATCGCGGAGAATCGTTACATGGAATAGTTAAACGGCGTCGGCTGGCAAATGCCTTTTTACCGGGACGGCTCGTCCATGACTTGTCCGAACATCGTTCTCCTTGTATCCCCGACAGCACCTCGAGGCGCTGCAGTGTAGAACGAGGTGTTATTCTTGCCGATCCTCTCAACCCGTGTCATGTTGAGCGAGTACGAGTCCCGCGCGTCGGGACGAGGGCGAGTCGAAACATCCCGAACATGTCTCCCTGACGATGCCGCTCCAGGGCGTTCTCCCCAAATGCCGTTGGACGAATCTCTTTGCGCAGCTAATTGCTAGTTGCTCGCTTGCTTGATCCGCGCTTTTACTTCTTCGGCTTTGAAGATGGAAATAAATGGCGCGGGAGCGGCGGCTTTTTCCACCGCCGGACGTCCGCCGGCTTCTTCGCGTTCCACCAGGCACGCTACTCCCACAATGTTGAAGCCAAATTCGCGCGCAGCTTCAATGGCCTGGATGGTGGAGCTGCCGGTGGTGCAAACGTCGTCCACGATGATTACGTTCGCGCCTTTTTCCTGGAAGCCTTCCACGCGGCGTCCCATGCCGTGTGATTTTTCGGCCTTGCGGACGAGAAAGCCGTGAATGGGATAGCCCGCATAGGAACTCACTACCGCAGCCGCAACCACGATCGGGTCGGCGCCCATGGTCAGTCCGCCAACAGCGGCGGCTTTCCATCCTTGCTGGCGGAAGAGTTCAAGAAACACCTGGCCGGTCAGCTCCGCGCCGCGCGCGTGGAGCGTGGTGGTGCGGCAATCCACGTAGTAGTCGCTCTTCAGGCCGGAAGAAAGCGTGAATTCGCCCAGACGGAAAGAGTTGGTCGCCAGAAGATCCAGAAGTTGTTCGCGGGCCGATTGTGCCATAACGCTATCTAAACTATCAGCTTTGCGCGCCGGGAATCCAATCTACACGTTGTCGAATTTGCGGAAGCCGTGCGTGCCGATGAACGTGCCGAGCATCAGGATAAAGTTGTAGATCATGTGCGCCACTACTCCGGTGGCCACCGAATTGGTTTTCACGCGAACTATGTTCAGCGACGCTCCTACGATAAAAATGATGGACACCGGGACCCACGCAAAGGCCAGTTGCGACCCATGGAGCAACGCAAACGTGCTGGACGTAATGACCACCGCCGGCCAAATGCCCGTCCAGCGGGCAATAGCCGGATAGAGGAAGCCGCGGAAGTAGAGTTCTTCAATCGGCGGAGCAATAAAGATCCCGAAGAAGGCGAGCAGGTAGGCCGACGTGGTGTCACGAAAGTAGTTTTCAATGGGCACGGACTTGGGCATCCAACGGGCGAACAAGGTTTCAGCCAGGGTCGCGACGCCCACCAAAGCCAGCCCGACTAGAACGGCTGTCCACACGCGTTTGCGGTTCGGCGCGTTCCAGGAAATTTCTTTCAGGAAAGGCTCGTGGCTGCGCAAGCTTACCAGCGCCACCATGAGACCGATGAGTGCCACATAGGCTCCCGTTTGGACAGGCACTGCCACGCGGGCATCAGTCAATAGTTTTTCAAAGCCCAGATTTCTTAAACCCGGTACCTGGTGCGCAATGGCGTACCCAAGCGCAGCCGCAACCAGGGTGGCAAAGAAAAATCCCACGCTGGCCAGCACAACTTCCAGCAAGCCCCACGCCGGACGGCTGGGATCGCGCAACGGCGGTCCAACGGTAATCACCAAAGGCGGTGGCAATGGTGACGCAGTTTCCGGGGACGGCGGATCTGGCGGCGGTGGCGGCGAAATGAAATCGGGGCCGGACAAAGGATTTGGTCAAAGATCCTGAAGGCAAAATTTTGAACTGTGTTCACTTTACACGAAAGGGTTTCAACGGAGAAAGTTGCCGGCGCTCAAGTTTTGCTGGAGAGGATAGTCAAGGGGTAGCTTTTAAGCATTGGAAGCCAAAGCGCTACCCCTCTTTTGTGCCCAGGTATAAGGAGAAGGTTGGAGAGACTTTAAGCCACAAATAGAAATGTCAAACAAAAAGTAAGAATTATTCTAGATTCCGGAACAAAGGCCGCTCGTCTTTTATTATCAATCAGTTGCAAGCTGGCAGAAGAGAAAACTTCTTACCACGATAGAACCGCGGGTTTTTGAATTGCGAAACATCCCCGTAATTTCTAGAGTGAACTTTGGCCTAGAAGTAAAGTCCGGACAGCTTTATTTCACGCTGCTGGGCAAAGCCGCCTTGCCGGTCACCGCTGTCGTGGCCGCCAGGGCCGGCCGGGCAAAGTATTCGGCCAGAGCCTGTCCGGTAAAAGATTTTTTGGCTTTCGCCACCTGCTGCGGCGTGCCTTGAGCTACCAGGCGTCCGCCATCTTCGCCGCCTTCCGGACCTAGATCAATAATCCAATCGGCGTTGCGGATGACGTCAAGATTATGTTCGATGATGATCACCGAGTTTCCCAGGTCAGTCAGCCGGTGGATCACTTCCAGCAATTTGTTTACATCTTCAAAATGCAGCCCGGTGGTTGGTTCGTCCAACAGGTAGAGCGTGCGTCCGGTCTGGCGCTTGGAAAGTTCCTTGGCCAGCTTCATGCGCTGGGCTTCTCCGCCGGAAAGCGTTACCGCGGACTGGCCCAGCTTGATGTAACCCAGCCCCACGTCTTCCAGCGTTTGCAGTTTTTGCCGGACGAGTGGAATGTCTTCCAGAATCGGCAGCGCGTCTGAGACGGCCATCTCCAAAAGGTCGGCGATGGAGCGGTCTTTGAATTTCACCGCCAGGGTTTCGCGGTTGTAACGTTTGCCACCGCAGACTTCGCAGAGCACGTACACGTCCGGCAGAAAGTTCATTTCAATGCGGCGTTCGCCTTCACCCTGGCAATGTTCGCAGCGTCCGCCGGAGACGTTGAAAGAGAACCGCCCGGCTTTGTAGCCGCGTTCGCGCGATTCCGGAAGCATGGCGTACAGATCGCGAATGTGCGTGAATACGCCAGTGTAGGTTGCCGGATTCGATCGCGGCGTGCGTCCAATCGGCGATTGATCAATGCGGATAACTTTGTCCACATGTTCCGCGCCGGAAATCGTCTTGTGCTCGCCGGGTTCTTCGCGTGAGCGGTAAAGTTGTTTGGCCAGCGCTTTGTACAGAATGTCATTCACCAGCGTGGACTTGCCCGATCCGGAAACTCCGGTGACCACGGTGATCACGCCCAGCGGAAACGTTACGTCCACGCTGCGAAGGTTGTTTTCTTTCGCGCCAAGAATCGTCAAGGCTTTGCCGTTTGTCGGACGCGGTTCATAACGCGTGGCAATGCTGCGCGTGCCGGCAATGTACTGTCCGGTGAGCGATTCGGGGGCGTCCATGATTTCCTGCGGCGTACCGGACGCCACCACTTCGCCGCCATGCAATCCCGCTCCGGGACCAAGGTCGATTACGTAGTCCGCGCGGCGGATGGTTTCTTCATCGTGTTCGACGACGAGCACCGTGTTGCCCAGGTCACGCAGCGATGCGAGTGCCTGCAACAGGCGGTTGTTGTCGCGATGATGCAGTCCGATGGAAGGTTCGTCCAGCACGTAGAGTACGCCGCGCAGTCGCGAACCGATCTGGGTGGCCAGGCGTATGCGCTGGCCTTCACCGCCGGAAAGCGTGGCGGCTGAACGGTCGAGCGAGATGTAGCCCAGACCGACGCCGTTCAGGAATTGCAACCGTTCGCTGATTTCGTGGAGCACGCGTCCGGCAATCGCGCGTTCGCGATCGTTGAGTTTGATCTTGGCCGCGGCTTCCACCGAGCGTCCAACGGAAAGGTGCGTGAACTCGGCGATGGAAAGTCCGTTGATCTTCACGCCCAGGCTCTCCGGACGCAGCCGCTGACCGTGGCAGACCGGGCACTTGGTGGCGGACATGTACGCCAGGAGCCATTCGCGATAGCTGTCCGAAGTGGCTTCTTCCATGTTCTGCTTTAAGAAGCCGAGCACGCCGCGGAAGCCGAGCTTGGGTGCTTCTTTTTCGTCCGGACCAAAGAGCAGCAGGTTCTGCGTTTTTGCCGGCAGCTTTTCAAACGGCGTGGAGAGATCAATCTTGTATGCCGCCGCAACAATTTCCACCATGCGTTGCAAGTAGCTGGAACCCGACCCCGGACCCAATGCGCCGTCGAGCAAAGGCTTGGACCAATCGGTAATCACCTTGGCCGGATCAAAATCATATTTGCTGCCCAGGCCGTTGCATTCCTTGCACGCGCCGTAAACGCTGTTGAACGAAAACGACCGCGGTTCCAGCGCCGGTATGTTGATGCCGCAATCCGGACACGCCATGCGCGAGGAATACAGTTGCTCTTCACCGCCCACCACGCCAACCACCACCAGCCCGTTGGCCAGCTTCATGGCCGTGGTTACGGATTGTTCGAGCCGCTTTTCGATCCCCGGCTTGATCAGCAAGCGATCGATCACCACTTCAATGGTGTGGTTCTTGCGTTTGTCCAGTTGGATCTCGTCCAGCTCTTCGTCCAGGTGGCGGAGTTCGCCGTCAATGCGCGCGCGCACAAATCCGTTTTGCGCCAGCTTGGCCAGTTCCTGTTTAAATTCACCTTTACGTCCGCGGACCAGCGGGGCCATCACCATGACTCGGTCGTCCGGCTTGAGTTGCAACACACGGTGCACAATCTGTTCCGCCGATTGCCGGCTGATCGGCTTACCGCAGTTCGGACAATGCGGCAGTCCTACCGACGAATACAACAAGCGCAGGTAGTCGTAAATTTCGGTGATCGTGCCCACCGTGGAACGCGGACTGCGCGAGGTAGTTTTCTGCTCAATCGAGATCGCAGGGCTCAAGCCGTCGATGGAATCCACGTCCGGACGTTCCATCTGGTCGAGAAATTGGCGCGCGTACGCCGAAAGGGTTTCCACGTAGCGCCGCTGGCCTTCAGCGTAGATGGTGTCAAACGCCAGCGAGGATTTGCCCGATCCGCTCAGTCCGGTAATCACCGTAAGCGTGTTGCGGGGTATCTCCACCGATATGTTCTTAAGATTGTGCTGGCGGGCGCCACGCACCGTGATCTTGCTTATGGCCATGAATCCTTAACCTGATACTGAAACCCGGCGTACTAAAACTTGGGGTACTTGAAACCTGGGCTGCTTGAAACCTGGGCTACTGAGCCTGGGGGTAACGGAGCATGGGGCCAAACTCCCTCAACTCCTGGTCCTGATATTCATGGCCCAGCGCCCTTACAGGCCTTGCGGAAGAAGGTAACCACAGCTCTACTCTCGTATGTTAGCGGTGACCACGGTAACCGGTCAACGTGGCCGGGCAGAGCCAAGAGAGTTAACACTGTAAAATCAACAATTTGCACGGATTATGATAAAAATCTCATGCTAAAAACCGGTAGGGCTGTATCCCTGGTAATCCAGACTTTAGGGCCAAACTGAAGCACAATGCCGCCTGTGTCGGACGGATCCGGTGAAACGCCTAAAGCGCCCGGTGTTTTGAGCCGAACTAGTCATTTTGGACCGGAGAATTTAAGCCTGGGCCGAACTCAAGTGGGCTGATCGAAATGGCCTGCTGAAAAGAAGAAGAATTTAAATTCATGCGAACTTTATTAGCTTCCTCCACCGTCCTGCTTACTATCGCCTTCTCACTCGCTCTGGGAATCGCCTGCGGCTACGCGGTCATCAATGCCATCCTGACGGCCATCGCTTATAAGCCCAGCAAGCAGGAGAGCGCTCCGGCGACTTCTGTTATTTCCATCTCTTCAGCCCACTAGTCACAAGTGTTCAGGGCATGAGTCTGCCCGTGCCGACTAGATCTTTAAAATTGGCTTTCGCTTCTGCTACTAGAGCGGAGGTTTACGCGGAGCCTGGTTGGATTGAGCATCGCCCGGCGGCGAGCCTTTCATTTTTCTTATCTCTTCCATCAACTGCTCGGGCGTCTTTGGTCCTTGCTGCGGATTCGGCGCCGTGGTGTTAGGTGGCGTCATGGCCGTATCCTGCGGTTCGTCCGGTGACTGTTCGTCCGCATTGTCGTCGTCCGCGTCCGCGGCTTTAGGGGCCGGGATTCGGGCCGTCATGGCGGCTGGCGTGCCTTTGGGCGAGAGGACTACCCGCTGGATGATGCCCGGGCTGTCCGGCCTGCCGATGATCAGAAAATCGTAGCGTGATCCCGCCAGAATGCCGGAAATTACTTCGCCTTCCGGTGCGGGACCTACCACCACCGCCACCGGCTCTGTAGCGCGATCAATGCCTTCGAATTCGATTCCTGTTTTGTTACGGACCGCCGTCAACAATTCATTCAAAGAGCAGTTCATGGCTTCCACGGTCAACATGCCATCCCGGTACGTAACCTGTGGCGGAGGAGGCGGCGGCGTGGGCACCGGAGTGGGTACCGGCGTTGGCTCTGGTGTAGGCGTGGGAGTGGGCGTCGGCGTAGGTTTGGGCTTTTTGCCGGTACGCGTTGCCGGAGCCTGCTTTTGGACTGCGGCTTTCGTCGTCGCCGTCTTCAGGGCGGGCACCGTTTGTGCTGAAGGCGCTCCACTGGCGGAAATTCCGCCTCGTACCTGTGGCGTGGCCCCAGGCGCTGGCTGCTGGCCGTCCGCGGACTGCCTTACTCCGGCCAAAGCCGCCGCGAGCAAACAAACCAATGCCACCGTGATGGGAAGACGTTTCATTCTCTGTAAACCCAATCTGGAACCTGCGCCGTTGTTTAAAATGATTGCACCCAATTCTACCCTTACCGGAGAGAACGAGCGAACAAAGAAGTTTTGCTTCTTTCGTTAAATATTAGTGACAATCGTCCGTCCCAAAACGGGTTGAGCACGTCTATTGAACGCCCGACGATCCAAAGACGTTTACACTGGTGTCTTCAACGGATGGCTGTAGTCCAGGCACTGTGGTTTCTTAGTCCTGCAAGAGTGTTTGCCATCTAAATTGTCTGACCAGTATGCTTTAAGACGAGTCCCACAGCCCCAGGCAGAACTAGAAACTTGAATTAAACACGACAAACAATGACGCGAACCCGCTACACCCTTATCATGCCGGCCTTGGCCACGCTTCTTATGGCGACGGTGGTTTTGGCTCCAACGCAATCTCACGCCCAGACTTCAGCCCAAACTTCCGCCGCCCAGACTCCCGCTCCAACTTCCGCCACCCAAGCTCAGACGCCGGCAGCTCCTGTTCAGCCACCTCTGGCGCTCGTCCAGACGCAGCAAAGCTGCCAGTCGCGCGACGAGGTTCCCGCGGACGTACGGAGCGCCATTGAAGCTGCCGGTCAGATGGCCTTTGATCAGGCCACGCGCGGCGACCTGGGTGGTCTGCGTGCCGAATCCACGAATGCCTTGCAGGCTGGCTTTGGCGGCGTGGCCGCCGCGGTGAATGACAACAAAGACGCTCTAGCCGGGGCCCGCCAGCAACTGCGCGCCATCTACGTTCTGAATACCGGGACCAATCCCACCGCCGAGGGCCGTTATACCTGCGGAGCCTTTAGCGCCAGCGGTCTGGCTTCTGGCTCAGCCGAATTCAACCTGCCCGGACTGGCCACCGGAAAGTACTCCGTGGTGATCATGGACGTAACCGGACCCAAGGGTCCCTTTGCCATGACGGCCATTTTTGAGGACCTTAACGGATGGAAGCTGGCCGGCTTCTACGTTCGCCCGGAAGCCGCCAACGGACGCGATGGTCTCTGGTATCTACTGCGCGCGCGCGAGTACAAAGCCAAGAGCCAGAGCTATAACGCCTGGTTCTATTACGTTACGTCCTGGGACTTGCTGGCGCCGGTGAAATTCATGGACAGCAACCTGCTCGCCAAGATCATCCAGGAATCGGCCGGACTCCAGCCGCCGGACGTTCCGCTCGCCGGCAACCCGGTAAACTTTTCCGCCAACGGCAAGACCTACAAGCTGACGGAGATGTCCGTGTTCAGCACGGAATCCACGCTGGACGTGTCGATTAAGTATTCCGTCCTCAGCACGGCGGACTTTGCCGCCACCCAGGCCGAAGCTCGCACCCTGGCCACGGCCTTCGCCAGCCAACATCCTGAACTTAAGGACGCGTTCACCAACATCTGGGCCCACGCCGTGGGTCCCACGGGAAATGACGTGGCGGCCACGGTGAGCTTGAAGAAGCCGTAGGTTAACCGCGGCCCCAGGAGGCAATCCAGGGCCGCGACTGATCGCCGCGAATACGAAAGGCCCCTTGCCCGCCATCGCGACGAAACGCAACTGTAAAAAAACCGGACAAGCACGCGGCTTGCCCGGGGGTGAGCGATCAAGGAGTGATCGCACAAAATTAAAGATCATGGTGATCGCAAGGACTTCAGCGTGGCTTCTTTGTCCCTGGTGTAACCGTAAGTTGCCCAGCCATCGCGTTCGCTTGTGACGGGCGGCTCCTGACCTCGAGTGCGGAAACAACCTTCTCGATTTCAAGCTCGGTGTTGCCGGCCAGGAATACGATTTCAACACTGTTGTTTTGATGGAATTCCACAACGTAGTCAATCTTTTCCAGATGTGCCGGCGGAATCTTGTTCACCGGCCACGGTAAGGCTTTGTCAGACACCACCGAAGATGATGTCCAACGATCAGGGAATTCCGCGAAATCAAGCCAGTCTTCCCGGGTTGCTGGCCGCCGGTACATATCCTTGTTCCAGCTATCGTCGTTCCATCTATCGTGCGCCCGGCTGAAAATATTGGCGCCGATGCAATTCTTCAAGAGGGTTTCGCAATCCACCGTTGCGGCTGCGGCCTTTTCGACGTCGCCAACGTTAATGGCGTACAGCGGCGTTACTTTCTTGTTCTCCGTGCGCGTGCCGATCTGTGTAACACGAATGTCTCGCCGTTCGGGCCTGTTGGAATTATGTGTAGACAGTCCGAGCATCAGGGTTACCAGCAAAATTCTTATCATCGTATGACCTTTCCACGGGATGCATCCGCGCTACGGCCTGGTCGCTGGTACTGTTTCGTCTTTTGAGCTGCGTCCAGTAGATTGAGCGGGAAACGGTTTGTCGCGGCGCAACAAGCTGTTCATTTTGGTGCGTAGGCGGTCTAGTCCAGTCATGTTGCTGAGTTTTTGTGTGCGCGTCGTCAGGTTGACGATTTCTACATCGCAGTTTCTACGTTGCCCTGCCGTCCACAACGCGGTGATCGCACCCATTCCGGCGCTGTCAACGTAAATCACCTTGGAGAGGTCCAACACGATGCGCGAGTTCACGTTCACCAGTTTGCCGCGCGAATCCGGAATCAGATTGCCGTCGACTTCGCGCCGCAGCATTTCCGAAGAAGCGGCCGTGATCTGGCCAGCACAGTGAACAATGGTTTCTTCTGACTTCTCTTCAAAAACGAGCCGCAATCCAGCCGCCGAGAAAGTTTTGCTGGTCAAAGTTTTGTTCGTCATGGCCGTCTTCTCCTGTTGTGCTTTTTTATCGAGATGCTTGCATTGGCGCCCGCGGAGCGGACACCGGCTTCTTCTGTGCGGCTGCGGGACGGCGGTTTGCGGCTTGCGCGATTTGGCCGTTTGGCTGGGAGTGCGCGCTTAGAAAGGACTTTTCGCTTTGCAGCGCAGCCAGAGCTTGTTCCACGCGGCTGATCTGGGGACCGAGTTCGTTCTTTAGGTTTTCCAGTTGTTTTCTTTCTCGCTCATAGTCATTAAAAAATGAAGACACCCGGTCTTCCATGCCCCCGGACCCGGCCGCGATTTCGCGAGCGTTTTCGGCAACCTGGGCTTGATGCTCGATCTGGGCGTGGTAGTCGCGCAGCACGTTTTGTTGTTCGTTGACTTTGGATTCCAGCATCTTTGCTTTCGACGTCTGTCCCTGTGGAGTCCGCGCAGCGGCCTGTCGGCTGTCCGGGGAAGAAGACGAGTAGTACTGATCGGGATTGATCTCGGTTTGCGCCGGCGCGGCTGCAATGGACAGCATGACGGCGATTGCCAGTCTTATTGTGGTACGAATCATCTTTGAGCATCCTCAATTCTTGGGCAGTGGAATCGGTGAATCCGATTCGAGCGACCCCGTCGCTCGCCCTCTAGGATGGAAAGCGCAGATCGTGGGCCAAGTCCGCCATCTTTGGCTAAAGAATTTTGTTCACAGCAACGAGGGCACCGCGGCGGAGCACTTTAAAAGGGGGAGGGCTGGTCGAGGGCGGAGGCAGCGCAGGGGGCGTAGTGCACCTCGCGGAACGAGCGCCGTTGGCTCCCCGTGTTGCGGAACTTGGTGCGGACTATGAAAGGAAAGGCACGGTCTTTCGCCGTGCCTGCTGAGTGATTGCAGGAACGAGTAAATGCTGCATACTGGCGGTCTCGCTAAAACGTGGGCTTTAGTGCGGACCTACATCGTGCACTCCGCCCGACGGGCTGTCTTTGTCGCCCGGCATCCAGCCGATTGTTTGGGTTCCCTTCATGAGGCGGCAGCCGCAAAGGAATTGCCCCGCGTGAATCAGAGTGTGTGTTTCCTGGTCGCTGACCCTGGGTTCGCCAAAGGGCGATGGGCCGTTGAGGTTGCCGTCAGCTGTTACGAACACGATAGTGACCGGCAGTTTGTCATCGTTGGAATATCGTACGGTCTTGCCTTTCATCATGACTCCTGGACCGGGGAGGTCAGGGACCGCGTGTTCGACTCCGTTAATCGTTTTCAATCTCACTTTGATCTCAATGTCTGCGGCCATAACTCTCTTATCCTCCATTTTTAGCGGACAACAACTGTAGGTAGCGTGAATCACGTGATAAATCCGCCAGGTCCGGGTGCCGCTTCAGTTCAATCAGCAGCTCCTTGGGGGCGGCGTTTGCTGCGTCCAGGGCGAGCTTTCTTTGTCCCAGGGCTTCGTGGACCAGAATTGCAAATCGCATTACATTGCTGTCGCCGGGCGCAAGAGTGAGCGCTTCTGTGATTTCCTCTTCCGCGCCAGACTGATCGTCCAGGCGTGACTTGAAGTATCCCAGAAACGCGCGCGTGGGACCCAACCGCGGATTCTGCCGGAGTTCGCCCAGCACATACTTCATTCCCTCGCGGTACTGGGCGAGGGATTGCGAACGGCGGCCAAGACGGCGGTACGAATCAGCCACGTTCAGCCGGTATTTGTAGTTCCCGGGCTCCAATTCAACTGCCTGCTCATAAAAATCGGCGGCTTCTTTGTCTTTTCCCTGGTAAGCCAGGATCGCGCCAAGGCTGTTGAGTGCGCGTGCCGTCTTCTTGAGCTGCAGAGATTTCTGCAGCGCAGCCACGGCTTCATCATCGCGATTCAGGTCATCGAGTACGGCGCCCAGATTGAAGTACGCGTTCGACCTGCCCGGCGCCCGGTCAATTGCTTTTTGAAACTGCTCGGCCGCCTCGGTGTATTTACCCGCGTAGTAATAATATGTGCCCAGCCATTCGTATGCCTCATAATATTCCGGTTGGAGCGCGATTGCTTTTTGATAGTTCTGCAAAGCGTTATCCGGCATGTTCACCGCTTCGTAAGTGCGGCCTGTGCGGATGTAGGCTTCTACGTTGCGTGGTTCCAGTTCTTGCACTCGCCGGTAGTCTTCCAGGGCTTTTTCGCTTTGTCCTGTAACCTCGTTGAGGGCGCCCGAAGCCAGGCGAACCGTCACTGAATCAGGATTCAGGGCCTGCGCCGCCTGGACAGCCTTGCGCGCCATTTCTAACTCGGCAGGCTGCTTCGTCAGCTTGAAGTTCCCAATGTGAGCTTCCGCCAATCCGGCCAGCGGTAACGGCGACCGCGGATCTAATCTGGCGGCCTCCTCGAAGTAGGCAACAGCCTCCACTTTCGTATATCGGTCTTCGTGCAAGAGAGAAAGGCCACGATCATAAGACAAGGTCGCTGCCGGGGAGATGCTTTCAGCCTCCGTCTGGCGCAAACGAAGGCTACTGGTTACTGCGCCGGTCAAAGCCGTCGGAATGTTTCCCCACGTCGTGGCGGCGTATTGCCCTTGGAAGTCGCGTAGATGTGCCTCAGTCGCCAGATCGATCAGTGATTCATCGGCAGTCACGCGGTCGCCATTGCGTCTCAGTTCGATTTGTAGCGCGTGCGTGGCGTGCAGAACAATTCGTGCGTCCCGGGGATCGTTGACATTGTTGCGCGCTGCTTCTGAAGGCGGGATTACCACCAGAGTTGCTCCGTTTCGCTGCGACCGTTGAATCCGTTCCACCACGTCCTGAACGATCCCGCTTCCCATTTCCCGGAGATCGGGCAGGGCCTGGATCGGCAGCACGGCCAGCCTTATATCCGCAGGCTTGAAGACGTTGGCGATTGGTTGCCACAAGGCGGCAGCGCCAACCAGGAGCGCCAGTACCGTGACCGCTGCCATGGGCGATCTCAACCACGATTGCCGTTCGAAAACTGCGAGTACCTCGTCTGCTTGCGGGCGCATTGCGGGATCAGGATCCAGACACGGAAGTATGACTTCATTCCATCTCTTATCCTGCTCGTTATTCAACGAGTTCAACTGCGTAACCGCGTTGTTCCCCCGTTCCTGAACGGAACGCGGAGGCTGGCCCGTGACCATCTCGTGCAGGATTACCCCCAGGGCGTACACATCAGAAGCCTTGCTCGGCTTTTCACCGTTCCAGAGCTCTGGAGCCATATACCGCGGAGTCCCGCCGTCTAGATCGCTCGCGACTTGCAACTCCGCAGCAAGGCCAAAATCCGTGATCACGGCCCGCACTCGCCCATCTTCTTGCTTGCTCAAGATAATGTTGGTGGGTTTCAGGTCGCGATGAAGAATGCCACTGTGATGGGCTGCCGCAAGCCCTGCACAAAGTTGGCGGGCCACTTCCATCGCCTCCTCGGCCGCAAGCCTGTCCTGGCGCGCAAGCCGGACTGACAGCGTCTCACCTTCAATGAACTCCATGGTAAGAAAATCAATGCTTCCGGCCTCGGTGGTTGCTGTGTGAGTGTCGTTGACCAGGCAGATGTTGGGATGGCGGACGCGGAGCGCACCTTCTAGTTCGGGTGCCAGCAACCGTCCGAAGCCGGCTTTGGCGCATTTGATCGCGATGCGCCGGTTGCGTTTGCGGTCAAACGCCTCGTAGACGATTCCCATGCCACCCTGGCCAACCTCGCGCAGGATGACAAAGCGGTCGGACACCGATTCCCCGGGCTGGAAGAAGGGTTGCGGCGTTCCCGGTTCTTCCAATTCAACCAGGTCAATCAGAGGTTCGCGGAGAAAGTCACCCATCCGGTCTTCCCACTCCACGATTCCGGCCACTTCTGAGCGAATCTCCGCGGAGTCCACGCACGCCACCCGCAGAAACTCAGCTCGCTCGGCTGCGGGAAGGCGCAGCGCCGCGCGGACCAGGGTCATTACTCGTTCGTCGTTTTCTGCGCTGTTTTGCATGGCTTCTTACTCAGTCGCTCAAACAGCCATTTCTTTCCCTCGTGCCACTCGCGTTCCACCGTGCGTTCGCTCATCTCCAGCTTCTCTGCTGCTTCCCCTGGGGACAAGCCCAGGTAAGAGATCAGGACCACTACGCTGCATCGCCGCGGAGATTCCTTTTCCATTTCGTCCAAAAGCTCATCGATTGCCACGGCCGTTTCGAGCTTCGTCTTTCCCGCCATCAAACCTTCCGGCAGGCCGTCCATGGAGAGCAGCACGGCCTTAGGCCGTTTGCGAGCATAGTCGATCAGGTACCGCCGCATCATCCTGGTTACAATAGCGAGAAAATGGCAGCGACCCTGCCAATCTATTTTTTTGGTCTTGGGAAGCTTTAGAAAAATCTCATTGACTAGCTCGGTGCGCTGCAACGTATGGTTGCGCCGCTCGCGCCGCAGGCTTCGATTCGCGATTTCGCGCAGCTCAGGCATAAGGACCGCAAAGAGCTTGGACTCAGCGTCGCGGTTCCCCCCGCTCCATTGTTGGAGCAGAAGCGTGATGTCTTCAGAATGGGCCGTCATTCCTGTCCTTGCTTGGTCAGAAACCCTGGGTCACGTTGGCTCATTATACGAAGAAATAGCGTCTACCAATCAAGGGATGCAGGATCCTAGGCGCTTAGCAATTCGGGTAACCTTGCAATTACAATTCTCCCTTCGCCATGAACCGTCCTCTTGTTCTCATCATTCTTGATGGTTGGGGTTACGCACCGCCGTCCAAGGCCAATGCCATCGCGCTGGCGCGCAAGCCCAACTACGATCGTCTGCTCAAGGAATTTCCCAACACGCTCATCCAGACCAGCGGACGCTTCGTGGGCCTGCCCACTGGGCAGATGGGCAACAGCGAAGTGGGTCACCTCAACATCGGCGCCGGGCGCGTCGTGTCCATGGACATCAGCAAGATCGACTTGATGATTGAAGACGGCGGGCTTTACTCCAACCCCGTGTTGCTGGAAGCCATCAAGAACGCGCGCAGCGGCGGACGCCAGCTCCACTTCTGCGGCTTGCTCTCTGATGGCGGTGTGCACTCCCACCAGAACCATCTTTACGCGCTGCTTCGCATGGCCAAACAGAATGGCGTGGACCGCGTGTTCGTCCACTGCTTTATGGACGGCCGCGATACTCTGCCCACCAATGGCGCCGTGTACCTTGAGGCTTTGCAGAAGAAGATGCGCGACCTGGGCGTGGGCAAGATTGCCAGTGTAAGCGGCCGCTACTACGCCATGGACCGCGACAAAAAGTGGGACCGCGAACTAAAAGCTTTTGACGCCATGATGGCCGGCAAGGCCGAAGGCGGCGAATACATTGATCCCGTGCAGGGGATGAAAGATTCCTACAATCGCGGTGTCACCGATGAATTCGTGATTCCGTTCGTCTGCATCAACAATCAAGGGCAACCGGTTAGCGTGGTTCGCGACGATGATACGGTCATCAACTTCAACTACCGCGCTGACCGCGCCCGCCAGATCACGCGCTGCCTGGCCCGCGAAAGCGGACTCACCGCCACCGGCGGACGCGACCTGCCCGACGCCGAGGCACTGGACGCCGCCATCCCGCGTAGCCGCGTGCCGAAAAATCTGAAATACATTTGCATGACGCAATACGACAAGCAGTTCACTCTGCCTTTTGTCGTGCAACCGGATTTTCTCAAGAACATTTTGGCCAACGTAATGGCCGACCACCATCTACGCAACCTGCGCGTAGCGGAAACGGAAAAGTACGCGCACGTGACCTATTTCTTCAATGGCGGAATTGAAACGCCGTTTCCCGGAGAAGACCGCGTGTTGGTGCCATCACAAAAAGTTGCGACGTATGACCTGAAGCCGGAAATGTCCGCCGCCGGCATCGCGGAAAACGTGATCAAAGCCGTGAACGATTCGGCATTCGACATCGTGATCGTCAACTTTGCCAACGCGGACATGGTCGGCCACTCCGGACAGATTCCGCCCACCATCAAAGCCGTGGAAACCGTGGACGGTTGCCTGGGCGGAATTTACGACGCCGTCCGGCAGCGCGCCGGGGCCATGCTCGTCACCGCCGACCACGGCAACGCCGAACAAATGATCGATCCGGCAACTGGCGGTCCGCACACCGCGCATACTACGAATCCGGTGCCGTTTATCGTGGTCAGCGACGATGCGCAGAAATTCACGCTACGGCCGGACGGGTCATTGCAGGACATTTCGCCCACGGTGCTTGGGATGCTCGGCTTCCCGCAGCCGAAAGAAATGACGGGACATGATTTAAGGGTATTGAAGAATTCATGAATCGGCGGCGAGGCCGACTCGCGCGCCGAGCCGCCTGTTACAAGCGCAGAAAGACTCGCCGCAATATACGACACTCGCTTGCGGTTTGTCGCGTAGCGACCTAAAGAATGAAAGTCCTAATCGTCCACTATCACCGCTTTGAACTCTGGCATGCTCCGGCGTGGCTGCGCGAACGCTTGCAGGCAACGTTCCCTGATTTCCAATTCGTTCAGTTGCAATCTTACGATCGCGTGCCGGAAGAAATCGTGGACGCTGACGTCTTCATCGGATGGTCCTTACGTCCCGAACAATTTGTTGCCGCGAAAAAGCTCCGCTGGATACATTCGCCCGCCGCCGCAGTCCATCAACTCATGTTCCCGGAGCTGGTGCGCAGCAACGTGCTGCTCACCAACTCCAGCAGCGTGCACGGACCCGTCGTCGCTGAACACGCGATTGCCGTGATGTTGGCGTTGGCCAAACGTCTGCCCCAAGCCATGCGGTACCAGGCCAAGAAAGTCTGGTCACAGGAAATTTTGTGGAATGAACGCCCGCGGCCGCGAGAGGTGGCTGGGGCAACTGTTGCCGTGGTCGGAATGGGAGGAATCGGAGCCGAGTTCGCCCGCCTGGCCAAAGCTCTTGGGATGCGCGTGCTGGCGGTTCGAGAAGATCCGTCCAAAGGCGCGGCCGGCGCGGACGCCGTTTTCGGTTCGGCGCAAATAGACGAAGTCCTGCCCCAAGCCGACTACGTTTTGCTCTGCACGCCGGTCACGCCCGCCACCACCCGCATTATCAACGCAGCGCGCTTAAAGAAGATGAAGCCGGACGCGTACCTGATGAACGTGGCCCGCGGTCCGCTGATCGACGAACCTGCGCTGATCGCCGCCTTGAAGGCCCGCGAGATCGCCGGCGCCGGCTTGGACGTGTTCGAAGAAGAGCCACTGCCCGCCGACTCGCCGTTCTGGGAGATGGACAACGTGCTCATCACCCCGCACAGCGCCGCCGTTACTGAACAGCTGTGGGACCGCCACTACCATTTGATCGTGGAAAACCTGAACCGCTTCCTTGCCGGAAAGCCGTTGCTGAATTCGGTAAATACGAAACGAGGATACTAAGAAGCAAATAGCAATTGGCCAAACCAAATCAACTCCAAGAGCTAAAAGCCAACGGCTAACGGCTGCTCTTATTCCGAACTATGTCCACCGCACTTCAGTACGCCCAGGTACGCGCTCCACGGACCAACGGCCTCGCGATATTGGTAAGCCATGACTCGGGAAAGCTGGTGCAGGTGGGTCAAGTCATGCGTGGCCCACGTGGCTAGCAACTGTGAAAGCGTGACCACGCCGAAGTTCGGATGCTTGCCGCGGCGTTGCATGTCTTCCGAAGTCAGATTCATGGCGCGCAGTTCGTTCAGGTTGTTTGACCGCAACCGCGCAAAACCGTCCAGCAGTTGCTCCAGAGATTTGCCTTGGCTCTCGCGTTGTTGTCCCAGCCGGTCGAATGGCTCAAAGGCTTTGTTCTCGCCGAATTCCAGCAAAGTTTTCACTCGCGGCATCCAGTCCGCGCGTTCGGCATAAGCCAGATGGCCGACGATATCGTAGGGATTCCACGTCTTGTCCCCTTCGTTCCGCAGGGTCCATGCGTCCGGTAAATTGCGCAGAAGGGAATTGAGAGCCACCGGAGTGCGTTCCAGTAGCGAGATTGTTTGTGGCAGGCTATGTTCCATCAGCGCTCCTTAAGTCGGCATAAGCAAGTCATGCGCACAGCGCAACTTCATTTCGCAGAGCAGTTCAAGGAATGCCTGATTTTATCCTTTCTGGGAATTTCCGGAACCACCATTGCGTCCGAATCCCCCGGCACTTGTTGTCTATCCTTTATCTTTGGCTCCCGGCGCCTTCTTACGCGATAATGTCCGTCCCACATTACAAAGCCATAGGCTAAGAGCCAATGGCTAACGGCTGGTTTTCTTTGACTCTCCATATCAACGGCGAAGCGCGCGAGTTTTCGAGCGGCCTAACCGTTGCTGCGCTCGTTGCTCATCTGGGGATGAAAGGTGACCGCGTCGCCATTGAGCTGAACCTGGAGATCGTCCCGCGCACCGGCTGGGACAC
>JANXPR010000094.1 GCA_025357215.1 Acidobacteriaceae bacterium
TCAAGATCCGGTTCGCGAAGTGCATGCCATAGATTTCATCACCAGTCTTACCGGATCCAACACGCGGCAGTACACCAGTCCGTTTAGCACCTCGGACGCGATTGAGTTGCGCGGCGCTGAAGTAGGCGTGAAACAAGGGCGCGACCGCATTTCCATCTTCGGTGGAACCACGATTCCGTTTTTCTATCTCACGCTGGGTTCCACCCGCGACGTTGCTGGTGTGTCGCTTGAACATGACCAGTCAGAAAAGCTGGCGCTGTTCACCACGTTCAGTTACATCAACACACCATTGGATTTTCTGGGACAAGGTTCCGTCCGACAAAACGATTTCATGCAGACCGGCGGGTTCGCCTATTTGCCGAACAAAAAGGTGACACTGCGCGTTCTGGGCGGCGCCAGCAATCACGGCAGCATGGGACGCGGCGAAATCGGTTACACCGGCAACCGGATTACCGCTTTTGCGCAGGTTGCGAAGTCGGCTCCGATGTTCCCGCTCAACCAGGTGCTGTCTTTCGTAGCAGCCGCGCGAGGCGGCAACGCGTTGTATCTTTTTGCCGGCAACGGCAAGGGCGGATTCGCGCCACCCCAGGTTATCAATCTCAACAGCAATGTGACTGCACTGGTGGCCGGCAAGTTTGGAACAGAACAGCATTTTGACAGCTTGTTCCTTTCCCTAACCAGCCCGGGAAACACTTACTCGCTCGCCCTGTTCCAGGGATCGAAGCAAGGTTTGATCAACCAAACAGCGCTTTCGATTTTGGCGCCGGCAGCCAGTCTTACCTTGGGCGACTTTGGCGATACCGGGCCTGATGCGGCCTTCCTTTCAGGCGGACGAGTTGTGCTACTGCACTCTTCTTCGCTGCAAATGGAATCTTTGAATCTTCCGGTGACTGCTGTCGCGATGAGCCTGGGCACGTTTGTCTCGGATCGCGTCCCGGGACTGCAAATTGCCCTGCTGACTTCCGATGGCAGCGTGCAGATTGCAGCCCACAGTGAATTTGATCCACATGTATTTACGCTGGATGAATTGAAGTCGATCCGCCAGGCGCGGATTCGCGGTGTATCCAGCCCGCTGCTGCAGGACCGCACGGTTGCCCAAAATGGTTGGAAGATCGTGGAGAGCATTCCATCGGCGGCCCCGTTTACTCCGGGCCAAACGCCGATCATGTTCCGCACCCGCATCTCTTCGAACGGCGGCGACGACGTAATGGTGCTGAATCCCTCCATGGGACAACTGTCTGTGGTTTCGCACCCTGATCCGCTGCCCGGAGCCGTTACGTTTATTCCCGGCACAGTATCCGTGCGTCCTTATGCCGGATCAGCGGTGGCCGCCGCGCCGTTGCGGGTGAACATTGACGGACGTCCCGGTGTGGTCGCGCTGCACGCAGGCCAGGTTGCGCCCGCAGTGATGATGCCGTTGCCCGACCCGACATTCTTTGTGAATACGACGGCCGATCCGGTACCCGGTACGGTCGCCGCGACTTGCAATAACGTAAGCAACGTAGATGTTTCCAGTTCTTGCAGCTTGCGCGAGGCCGTACTCAAGGCCAACGCTACAGCCGGCACAGATACCATTACGCTGGCAGCGGGAACCTTCACACTTACGCAGCCCAGAGTCCAAAATGATTTCACGGGCGCACACGGAACACTGGACATCACCGATTCGGTGAACATCGTCGGCGCAGGTCAAGCCACGACCATCATCCAGGCGGGCACCACCAATGCCAACGGCGTAGACAAAGTTTTCTCGTTCAATCAGGACATCGCGGCCTTTACCACCGCTACCGTCAGCGTCACAAACCTGACGATTCGCTTTGGCCTCAATCGCGGCGATTCAACTGTGAACCAGGATGGATTCGGCGGAGCGTTTGATTTCGACACCGGCGGCACAACTCCGGCCACCGCGACGGCGAACCTTACGTTAACGAACGTCACCGTCACCGACAACAGCATCACCGATGGTCTTGGCGGCGGCATTGCGACGTTTAATACCAACAACGGTACCGGCTTGGCGACGTTTACCAACTGCATTATCCAGAACAATACTTCGCATCTGGCATCCGGCGGCGCGAGCAATGGCGGCGGAATTTTTGTCGGGAACCCGGGAAGGGCTGTGTTGAGCAACACGCAAGTGCTCAACAATCTGGCGACTCAGGTCGCCGGACCTTCGAAAGGCCAGGGCGGCGGACTGTGGATCGTCGGCGGGGTCAATCATCGCCAGACCGCGATTCATGGCGGCGTTATCTCTGGCAACCAGGCAGCGGGCGATGGCGGCGGCGTTTATTCCACCGCAGGTCTTCTGATCGATACCGGCACAGTCATCAGCAACAACACCGCAGGCGGTG
The DNA here is from genome assembly GCA_025357215.1 of Acidobacteriaceae bacterium. Lineage (GTDB taxonomy): Bacteria > Acidobacteriota > Terriglobia > Terriglobales > Acidobacteriaceae > Angelobacter. The sequence goes on from JANXPR010000094.1 coordinate 2,346, forward strand.
ACGGTGGCGGGCTCTGGTACAACGCTCTCAACGAAACCGCTACGCTTAGCAAGGTCACCATCACCGGCAACTCAGCCACTGGCGGCACGATAGGCGGTGGTGGCGGCGTTTTGGTCAGCAGCGGCACTGGCGTTGTCTTTAACATGAGCTTCAGCCGTTTGGCCGGCAACACAGCTCCGGCGGGGAAGAATATGTTCTTCCAGGGCGGCTCGGCGTCGTCAACCTCTACCAACAACTGGTGGGGCACCAATACGCCGTCAACCACGATTAACGCGGCATCATCCTGTCCGGCAGGCGTGGGCACGATCTGTTTCGACCCGTGGATTGAACTGACGCATACGGCAAGCCCATCGACCATTAAAATCAATCAGAGCACGACCTTGACCGCGAGTTTCCTACAGGACAATCACGGCACGGCTATCGCCTTGGCCAACCTTACTGAGTTACTCGGCCTGCCGATTACTTTCAACAACGCCGTGGACGGCACAATTACCAGCCCGCAGGCGACGATTCAGAATACCGGGACTGCCACAGCCACCTTCAATGCCGGGAACGTGGCCGGCGGCGGCAAAGCAGACGCGGTCGTAGACCAGGCCACGGTGACAGCCAATATTGTTGTGCTGGAGCCACTGCGGATCGTCAAGAGCTTCAGTCCGAGCAACGTTGCTGTTGGGGCTTCGTCAACTCTGACCTTCAACGTCAACAATCCTAACGTGGTCGCTGTGGATGCCAGCTTTACCGATACATTCCCAGCTGGCTTGGTTGTGGCGGCAACTCCGGGTGCTACCAACACTTGCGGTGGAACCTTCACGGCAACAGCCGGCGCGGGAAGCGCGAGCTTTACGAACGCCGCTTTGCCGGTTGGAAGCTGCACGATCACGGTTAAAGTCGCAGCTGCCACCGATAGCGTTTTCAACAACAGCGTGACCATTAACTCTACAGCCGCGGGCACGGGCGCCCTGTCAACCTCTTCAGACACCCTTACGGTGATCAATCCGCCGTCGATCACGAAGGCCTTTGGCGCGGCTACGATTCCGTTGAACGGCACCACCAGCCTGACGTTCACGCTTTCCAGCACGAACGCGAACCTGACTTTGAACGGCATTGCGTTTACTGACAGTTTGCCAGCGGGCCTGATCGTGGCCACGCCCGGCAATTTGACCAGCACGTGCGGTGGCACAGCAACGGCAGTGGATGGCTCAAGTAGTGTGAGCCTTTCAGCAGCGAGTCTGGCCCAGGGCGCTTCATGCACAATTTCTTTGAACGTGACAGGCACAACCGCAGGCCCGAAGAGTAACAGTGTCACGGTGAGTTCCACCAACGGCGGCACTGGCAACACTTCCACTGCTAACGTAACGGTTGTGGGACCGCCGGTGATCATCAAAGCGTTCGGTGCGGCCAGCATTCCGCTGAACGGCAGCACATCGCTGACCTTCACCATCCAGAACAACAACATCGGGACTGTGCTGACCGGGGTTGGTTTTAGTGACACGCTGCCTGCCGGCCTGGTGGTTTCCACGCCTAATGGACTGACAGGTTCTTGCGGTGGCGGAACGATTACGGCAACTCAGGCAACGAACGTGATCAGCCTTTCGGGCGCAAGCCTGGCCGCCAGTACGTCTTGCACGTTCGCAGTGAACGTGACAGGAATAGCTGCGGGCGTGCAGAACAACACCACGGGGAACGTGACGTCAACCGAAGGCGGCACGGGCGGAACGGCTTCTGCCAGCCTTACCGTGATTGCTCCGCCATCGATTGCCAAAGCTTTCGGCGCACCGGCGGTTCCTCTGAACGGCACGACTGTTCTGATCTTCACCATCACCAACCCGGCCGCTAACGCCGTCGCCGAAGCCGGCGTTGCGTTCACAGATACACTGCCCGTCGGCCTGGTGGTCGCCACACCCAACGGCCTGACCAGCACCTGCGGCGGAACGGCCACCGCGGTTGCAGGCTCCGGCAGCATCTCGCTCACCGGCGGAACCGTCGCCGCGAGCAGCACCTGCACACTGACGGTCAACATCACAGCCACCGCCTCCGGAAACTTCACCAACACCACCGGCAGCGTTAGCTCAACCAACGGCGGCACCGGAAACACCGCCACCGCCAATATCAGCGTGGCCGCGCCGCCGACTATCACCAAGGCATTTGGCACGGCGAGTATTCCGCTGAACGGCTCGACCTCGCTGACCTTTACCATCACCAATCCGGCGGCCAATACGATCGGGCTGACCGGCCTTGCCTTTACCGACAGCCTGCCGGCAGGTCTGGTCGTGGCCACGCCCAACGCACTGACCAGCACCTGCGGCGGCACCACGACAGCGGTGGCGGGATCGGGATCCATCAGCCTCTCCGCCGGCACGCTGGCGGTGAATACCTCCTGCACAATCTCGGTAAACATTACCGGCACCACGGCGGGGCTAAAGAACAACTCCGTTCAGGTAACCTCCCTTGAGGGAGGCAATGGCAACACGTCCAACGCATCGATCACAGTAGTCGGACCGCCGGTGATTATTAAAGCGTTCGGAGCGGCCAGCGTTTCGATCAACGGCAGCACGTCGCTGACC
>JANXPR010000104.1 GCA_025357215.1 Acidobacteriaceae bacterium
GCCCGCGGTCTTGAGCTTTACCTGCTCAGTTGCGACCCGTATCTCGCCGGGCTTTTTCCGGAACGCGAGTCCGAAGCCAAAGCGACGCTGGAAATGTTGTCGTCAGCTTCGTTCGTGATCATCTCCGGCGCGTATTTTGACGCCAAAACTATAGAGTCTAATGCCCTGCTCTCGGTGCTTGACGCCGAACTTGCCGCCGGCGATCTGACGGCCCTGCTACAAAAAGTCCTGGACATCACCACGAAGACGTTTCAGTCGTCGATGGGAGTGGTGTTGCTGCTGGGGTCGGAATGCAAGCAGCTTCATGTGTCTTATTCCGTGGGACTGGACGCCAAACTTCCGGACAATTTCCGCATCGAACTAGGCAAGGGTTTTGCCGGCAAGATCGCCGCCACGGGCGAATCCGGCATGGTGCTGGACACCAGCACGGAAAGCGGGCCGTTGACGCCACTGATCCGCGCGAAAGCCAAATCATTGTGGGGCGTGCCGCTGAAAGTGGAAGGCCAGACGATTGGCGTGTTGATGATCGGATTCCCCAAGCCCTATGAGTGGCTGCCCACGGAACGCGAGTTGATGCGCGCCATGGCGGACCGCGCCGCGCTGGCCATGGAGCGCGCCCGCATGACGGACGCTCTGCGCGAACGCGAACAGAAAATCGCCGACCTTTCCGCCCACCTGCTGCGCGTGCAGGAAGAAGAGCGCAAGCGCATCAGCCGCGAGCTGCATGACGAAACCGGACAGGCGCTGATGGTGATCCGCCTGTATCTGGGCATGATGGAAAGCGGAACCACGCAACGCACTACGCGCGCCAAGATCAAGGAAACCGTGGCCGTCGTCGACAGAACGATTGAAGGTATCAGGAGAATTATTGGCAAGCTCTCTCCGCTGGTGCTACAAGAGCTAGGGTTGGTGGCCGCGATCCGCAAAGAAGCCAAAGATTTTGCCAAGACAACTGGAGTGAAGGCTCGTGTGTTGATGGCGCCGGATGTGGGGCGGCTGGCTGGCGGCACCGAGCAGGCGATTTATCGCGTGGTGCAGGAAGCGCTGCACAACGTGGCCAAACATGCGCACGCCAAGAACGTGACGGTGCAGGTCGTCCGTGAAGACGATCAGGTGCACGTGATGGTGGAAGACGATGGCGTTGGAATCCAGGCACGCAGCAGGCCGGGCGACCAGTCGTTCGGGCTGGCCGGAATCAAAGAGAGAATTTCCATGCTGAGCGGAGTTTCGCGCGTGATCTCCGCGAAAGGAAAAGGAACGCGCATTGAGATAACCGTACCTGCGGGTGAACCGACTGCTCCGGTGGAGCGTCCTGCGCTGGCGCGGGCTGCCGTGGGACACGGAGTACGACCGAACTAATACAAGAAGTGAGAGGAATTACCCATGCCGAAGATCAAATGTCTGCTTGTTGATGACCATACGCTGTTTCGCCAGGGTGTGCGGCGGTTGCTGGAAACAGAAAGCGACTTCGAAGTCGTGGGCGAATCGCCCGACGGCGGCGATGCCGTGGAAAAAGCCCGCGAACTGCGGCCAGACGTCGTGCTGATGGACATCGGCATGCCTGGGCTGTCGTCGTTTGAGTCGGCGCGGCAAATCAAAAAGGCCCGCCAGGAAACCAAGATTCTCTTCCTCACCATGTATGAAGACGAAGATTACCTCGTCCAGTGCCTGGAGGTGGGGGCGTCGGGTTATGTGCTCAAAGACACGCCGGCGCCGCAGCTGCTGAACGCCGTCCGCGACGTGTACAAAGGCGGCAAATATCTCAGCTCGCAGGTGTTGGGCAAACTGGTGGAAGACTTCCGCTCACGCGTCCGCGATACAAGGATGCGCCCGCGCATGTCCACCCTTACGCCACGCGAACGCGAAATCCTGAAGCTGCTGGCGGAAGGCAATTCCGTGAAAGAGATTGCCGTGATCCTTGGCCTGAGCGTGAAAACCGTGGAAGCTCACAAATTCAACCTGATGCGCAAGCTGGACATTCACAACAAGGCGCAATTAGTTACGTACGCGATTCAGAAGAAGATCATCAAGATCCCTGTGAATCAGTAGTTTCCTCTCGCTTCAACAGCAAGGGCGCCGCGAAGGCGCCCTTTTGCTTTGAGACTCTATCGACGCAACCTACTTCGGCGTGGACGAAGCTGGTGGTGCGGTGCTCGGCGTCGCTGGACTGCCCTCCACTTCTCTTGCGCCCGGCATGATGCGTGACGATGTGGCAAACTTCTTGAAGCCGGTCATCATGTCTTCCTGTTCGGCAAGTTCATTCTTGACCAGCGCAATTCTGATTCCGCCTTTAACGTAGAACCGCTTGGGCAGCCACACTTCCTGGTTCAAGTGCGTCTTGTCGATCACGAACATTGACCCTGGATGTATCCTGGCCACAAACAGCCCGAAAGAAATGGTCTCCAGGACTTCGCCTTCCACCTTGACCCAGTTGTAGCCTTTTTTCTCGATCCACAATTTACCTTTCACTTTGCTCAGCATGTCGGCATGCGGCTGCGTGGGACGAAAATCCTTTCGCGGCGACAACTCAATCACCCAGACGTCCGCGCCATCGATCTTTTCTTCGCCCGCCATGCGGAAATCATAAGCGTTCAGTACATCGCGGACGAACGCCCGGCCTTTCTCGCGTTCTTTTCTTTCTTTCTCCAGCCGTTTTTCGCGATCGTTCTCGCTCTCATCGCGATACTTGGCCAGGAACTTGTCCATCTTCTCGTCTTCTTTTTTCTGCTCTTTCTCGTTCAGAGGCTTGTCGTCAATTTGCACCAGTCGCGAATATTCCTGTCCATAGTAGAAATTCACGTCCCAGGTTTTTACCTCAGTGGACTTCACATTGCCATGCTTGTCCAGGTGTTTCAGGACTTCCCTTTGCTGGCAGGTGTAACTTCGCGCCAACTCCAGTGTGCGATGGTCGATCTCAATCGAACGCCGAATAATTTCCTTGGGATCATCCGTCGGGGGAAGCTCTGCAATCTTTTCACTGTCGCCCGCCTGACTTGCAGGCGTTGCTGCGGGCGCAGGCGTTGGCGTGGGCAATGCCGACGGCACTGCTGCCGGCGTAGCGGAGGATGTTGGTTGCTGACCCTGAGCTCTTAAGGCGCCCACCGTCAAGGCCGCCACCATCGCTACAAGCGCCGCTATACCGAACTTGAGTTTTCTGGCGGACATATATCTCCAGACGCCAATCTACACAAGACTATTACGCGCGTTGTAGCAAAAAGTTAGCTCTGATGTGCCGAAAGGACAGTCTTTCAATAGAACGCACGCCACAACAAAAGGTTGCATGGACTTTGCGTGAAACGCTTCTCGCCCTTCTATCCTACTTTCTTTGTCCGCGACTGTCTCTTCTGTAGCTCCTAGACCGCCGACTCGCCGCGACTTTCGCGTTTGCGCCGCACCACTTGCCTGTGAAACACTCGCGTTGAAGAGATGAATTCCCCCGCAGAACATTCACCTGCTGATTCCTCCGCAGAGCGTCCCCCGGCAGGTCGTTCTCCAGCTGAATTGGCACAGCCGCAAAAAGAAAGTATTGGCCGCTCCGCATTTTTGGTGGCCGCAGGTATTTTTCTTAGCCGGATCTTTGGCTTGGTCCGGCAAAGCGTTTTCGCGTATTACTTTGGCCTTTCCGGCAAGGCGGACGCGTTCAACGCCGCTCTTCGCATCCCCAACGTACTGCAAAATCTGTTGGGCGAAGGCGCAATTTCCGCGTCGTTCATTCCGGTTTACGCCAAGTTGCTGGCTCGCGGCGAAAAAGAAGAAGCCGGACGCGTCGCCGGCGCCATCTTTTCTCTTCTCGCGATGGTTACATCCGTGGTCGTGCTACTCGGCGTCCTCGCAACGCCGTTACTCATTGACCTGATTGCTCCCGGTTTCCATGACGACCGCCGCGCGCTCACCATCCAGCTGGTCCGCATCTTCTTCCCCGGCATCGGGATGTTGGTGATCTCCGCCTGGTGTCTGGGCATTCTCAACAGCCACCGGAAATTTTTCCTGTCATACGTTTCGCCGGTCATCTGGAACATCGCCATCATCGCCACGCTTCTGATATTTGGCAGCAGCTCGGGCAGCACAAGTAGCGCCTCAACAAGCGGCGTCAAGCCGGCCGACCTTGATCTTGCACAACTCGCCATCTATACCGCATGGGGATCTGTCGTTGGTAGCGCTCTTCAAGTGCTCGTCCAGTTGCCCATGGTTCTGCGGCTGGTAACGGGATTGCGGCTGGTCGTCCGCACGCTGGACGACAACATCCGCACGGTGCTGCGAAACTTTGGCCCCGTACTGGTCAGCCGCGGCGTGAACCAGATCAGTTCCTACGTTGATAGTTTTCTGGCTAGCTTTCTTCCTGTCGGCGCCGTGGCCGCGCTCTTCAACGCGCTGACTATCTCCACCTTGCCGGTAAGTTTGTTCGGGATGTCCATCTCTGCCGCCGAGCTGCCCAGCATGTCCAGCGCAGTCGGCACGGACGCAGAAGTAGCCGAGATCCTCAAGCAACGCATCGCCGCCAGCACCAAACGCATTGGCTTCTTCGTGGTCCCGTCCGCCGTGGCCTTCCTTGCGCTCGGAGACGTCATCGCCGCGCTGCTTTTCCAGTCCGGCCACTTTACCCGTTCGAACAGCACATACGTCTGGGCCATCCTCGCCGGATCGGCGGTCGGCCTCGTCGCATCCACTACCGGCCGGCTTTATTCGTCTGCTTACTACGCGCTGCGCGATACGCGCACGCCACTGCGCTTCGCCGTCATCCGCGTCATTCTCACGACTGTATTTGGTTACTTGTTCGCGCTCCCGATTCCGCGCCTGCTCGGCTATCCCAGTTGGGGCGCGCCCGGACTTACCGCGTCCGCCGGGTTGGCGGCGTGGCTGGAATTCACACTGCTGCGCCGCGGTATGGACCGCCGCATCGGCAAAGTCCCGTTCCCTGTTTCGTATTTTTTCAAACTGTGGGCTTCGGCGGCCATGGCCGCTGTCGTTGCGCTGGGCTTCGGATTCTTCCTGCATTCCCCGAGGCCGATCATTGCGGCGCTGGTAACGCTCATCCCTTACGGAATTACTTATTTGATTTTGACGGCGATGATGGGCATTGATGAAGCCGCAATGCTGCGGCGCAGGCTGATGGGATTTATCGGGAAGTAGTTTCTTCGCCGCAGATTCACGCAGATGAGCGCCGATCAACACCAAGCAGTTTGGGCCGCGAATGAACGCGAATAGACGCAGATGGCGAAGATCGACACCAACAATGCCGTCGCGGGTTAAGACGGGTCTCTCTTGCTCGCGAATCGACGTTGGATGTTCGCATCACAAGTTTGGATGGCATCGAGTCTGCCATTCCGAGGGCCTAGGCCTTGCAAACATTCGCGCTCTTCGCGTTCATTCGCGGCTAACTTTTCAAAAAAGATTTATCTGCGTTAATCCGCTGAATCTGCGGCAAAGAGTTTTTCTTGATGGAGAGCAGGGTCTAGTGTCTGGCCATGCGCATGTTGTTCCAGTCGTAGTCGAACTTGTGTCCGCAGTCCAGGCAGACCACATAGTGCCGAGTAGCGGCCACCGGGCGCCCCCAATTCGCGCTCACCGCATGTGCCATGGCTGGCGTAAAGGCAGCAAAAGGCTGCGAAAGCTTTTTGTGACCGCAGCGGAGTGAGAGCAATTGCAATATTTTGTTCAGCATTTCATTCTTACTTTCCAAGCGCCTTCGTAAGCCTCAAAATTTGGGGGTGCCCCCTTGCTGGAAGCACCCCTTTGCTGAGTGTTAGGAGGCAAACGTTACTAAGTACATCGGCAACGTGCCTTGGAACTTTACGCCGTGGCGCTGTTGCCGGCATTCACGCTGGCCGGAACCGGATCGACCTTGGTAGTGCTTGGGTTCACGTCCTTCAGGCCAGGTTTCCGGATGTCGATGCTGCCTTTGAAATACGCGCCATCTTCAATGCTGATGCGCTGGCAGACCACGTCGCCGGTGAGTCCGCCTTCATTGCGGATGTCCACGCGATCGCTGGCCGTCACGTTACCTTTGACTCTGCCCAGGACCACAAGTTCCTTGGCATTGATGTTGGCCTGGACCTGTCCATTGCGGCCCACGGTCACGCGGTTGCCGGGCAGGTTGATGGCGCCATCCACGCGGCCATCCACGTAGAGTGATTCCGAGCCGGTGACTTCACCTTTGATCACCAGGGATTTGCCGATCGTGGCCTGTTCCTGGCTCGTGGCGTTCGAGCGCGGCGCCGGAGCGGGCACGGGTTCATCAACAACCTGGGGGGCAACGGTCACTGCGGGTTTAAATGGTTCCGGAGTATTGGTTTTCTGGGTCGTACTGGGCGAACTAGCAGGCTTCCACATAGCTGGTATTCCTTTCGTATGTCGTAATCTTCAGATTGCAGCGCGCAGCCAGCTTTGCTTTCGCCGTCTGCTAGTACGAATATCGGCTACTGAGGACAACTGTTTAGGGACAGCACACAAATAGCCAGACTCCCCGCCGTCCGCGCCGTACCCGGAAACTACAGCAATTGGCGCTGCATGAGCGGTCCGCGGTGTCTGCAACTCCGCACCGCGCTAACCATGAGTACAAATGTAATTATTCCCGATTTTGGTGCAATTGATATATCGGGCGAGGTACTTAGTTAAAAATTTATTGCGCGCTTAGCTGGGATTACGGCGTTGGGACATTGACCCGTTGCGCATGACGATGAGTGAATGGGCAGCGAAGAATAAACGTTGCAAAATGTACGCCACGGCATGGGCGCTGGGAAGACCAATATCCTGACGTAGAGACGTGGCACCTACCACGTCTCTCATCTTCCCCAGGCGGTTTGGAGCGCAGCGACTGGAACAGATGATTAGAATACAAGCATGGGTCTGCGCGGTTTTCAATTACCCAATTACCAACTTACGCAATTACCAATTTTCCCCCATGCTCACTGAACAGCAAATCTTGCACTACATCAGCAAACAGCCCAAGCACATGGCGGGCTTCAAACAGCTCACGCACGACCTTGCGCTGAAAGGCCGTGACCGCCGCCACTTGCAGGAAATGCTGCGCGGCATGACGCGCCGCCGCAAGCTCATCGCCATTGGCAAAGAACGCTGGGGACTGCCCACCTCAGCCTCCAGCCAGGACCTGGTCACCGGACACCTGCGCATGCATCGCGATGGTTACGGCTTTGTCGTTCCCGATGCGGACGCGCTTCCCGCGCGCGCCAAGGGCAAGCTGCTGGGAGATATCTTTATTCCTCCACCGGAAACCGCCAACGCCATGCATGGCGACCAGGTGCTCGTGGAACTGGGCCGCATACGTCCGGACGGAAAAGGCGAGGGCCGCATTGTCCGCGTGTTGGAACGCGAGCATGAGACCGTGGTCGGCAAATTCCACTACGGCGACCGTTACAACTACGTCACCCCAATCGACGAAAAAGTTACCGCGGAGATAGTCATCCCGCCGGGAATGGAACGCCCGCGGGCCGCGACTGACCCAGAAAACGGAGACGACGAAGCCGAGGACGACTTCCGCCCGCCCGCCCCGCTGCGCTCGCATCAGTCGCCGCATCGCGTACTGGGCGAAGAAGCCAGGAACAAGCAATGGGACGACCTGGAGAACATCGTGGTCGAAGTAGAAATCGTGCAGTGGCCCTCCGCCACGCAAAATCCACGCGGACGCGTGCTGGAAATTCTGGGCTTTGAAGACGATTTTGGCGTCGACGTCGAGATGATCATCCGCAAGCACCACATCCGCCACAGGTTCCCCGCGGACGTGCTGGAAGAAGCCCAGGAGATCAGCCCGGTCATCCCGCACACGGAAATCGCGCATCGCCGCGACTTCCGCGATCTGCCCATCGTAACCATTGACGGCGAAACCGCCCGCGATTTTGACGACGCCGTTCTGGTCCAGAAGCTGCACGACGGCAACTATGAACTTCACGTCCACATTGCCGACGTGGCCCAGTACGTGGAAGACGGGGCGTCTATTGATGAGGAGGCTCACAAGCGCGGGACGTCAGTCTACTTTCCCGATCGGGCCGTGCCCATGCTGCCGCTCGAGCTTTCTACTGACATTTGCAGTTTGCGTCCGGAGGTTGACCGCCTGGTGCTTTCCTGCGTCATGGAAATCGATCCGCAGGGCGAGATCGTAAGCTACGAGCTGGCCGAAGGCGTGATCCGTTCCGCGCAACGCATGACCTACACGGACGTAAACTGCATTGTGGAAGGCGATAAAGTCCTGCGCGAGCGCTATGCCGCACTGGCCACCAATTTTGACCTGATGCTGGAACTGGCGCAGGTGCTGAACCGCAAGCGCGTGAAACGCGGCTCGATTGATTTTGATCTGCCTGAACCGGTAATTGAGTTCGATAAATTCGGCATGATGAAGAGCATTGCCGCCTCTGAACGCAACTGGGCGCACCGGCTCATTGAAGAATTTATGCTGGCGGCGAATGAGACCGTCGCCACGCATCTGGAAACCCGTGGCGTCGCCAGCCTGTATCGCATTCACGAAAAGCCGGACGCCAAACGCATCTATGACTTTGAAACCATCGCCGCCAGTTTTGGCTACTCGCTCGGCGTGGGCTCGCTGCCCATCAAGCGCGTCACACCGCGCTCGGACAAGCGTTCGCACTACGGCACAGGAAAACACGCTCCCACCATCGAGCTCCCCGAGGACGTCCACGTAACCCCGCGCATGTACCAGAAACTCGTCGCGAAAATCGCCGGCAAGCCGGAAGAGCGCGCGCTCTCTTTCCTGATGCTGCGTTCGCTCAAGCAGGCACGCTACTCAGAAGTAAATGAAGGTCACTTCGCGCTGGCCGCACCCTGCTATACGCACTTCACGTCGCCGATCCGCCGCTATCCTGACTTGATCGTACATCGCGTGCTCAAAGACATTCTGCGTGATGGCGACGGCTCCCATCGCGGCCGCATGCCCATGCAGACCGAAGCCGGCTCGCCGTGGTCCAAACGCCTGCCGCGCAACCCAAGACCTGTCGCCGATGAGATCCGCAGCCACAGTCCCAGCACGCACAAACCTCACACCGGACTGCGCTCGGCCGCGGGCCTGTCAGAAGAAGCTCTGCACGATATTGCCGTATCGTCGAGCCAGGCGGAACGCGCCGCCGCCGAAGCCGAACGCGAGCTAACTGAATGGAAAAAACTCAAGTTCATGCAAGACCGCCTGGGCGAAGAGTTTGACGCGTTGATCGTCAGCGTGACCAAATACGGCTTCTTCGTTGAGCTGACCGAACTGTTCATTGAAGGCCTGGTCCCGATTGATTCACTCCAGGACGATCTTTATTCCTTCCGCGAGAACACCCGGCAGATCATCGGCGGCCGCTTACGCCGTACGTTTTCCATCGGCGACCGAGTCCGCGTGCTGGCCGACCGCATTGACCACGGCCAGCGCAAGATCCAGTTCGCGGTGCCGGACGCGATTCCATCGCAGCCCGGGACGAAGTCCGGGAAAAAGCGAGCGCCAGCGCCAGCAAATGACAAGACTCGAGCGATGCCATCGCTCATCAAAGCTACGGCAGCCACGGCGAAATTCGTTGCGGCAAAGCCTTCTAAGGAGAAGGCCAAAAAACAATATCGCAAGGGCAAGCGCAAGCAGCGCAGAAGGAAGTAAACATCTTCGGCGTTCTCATGCTAACGCCTAAACCAACAGACTTGCCCCTCGCAGCACGGCTAACCTGGCTGCAAGCAGTCTTGTACAATGATCAGTTGCCTAACGAAAAAAGGAGCTTCCTGTTATGTCGCGAATGGTGAAATGTGCAAAGCTCGGCCGTGAACTGCCCGGTCTGGACGACGTCCCTTTTGATACGCCGCTGGGCCAGAAAATCTATGACACCGTGAGCGCCGAAGCCTGGCGCATGTGGAGCGAGCATTCGAAGATGCTATTAAACGAATACCGCCTCCAACCCTGGAAGCCCGAGGCCCAACAGTTTCTTGTCGAACAGATGGAAGCCTATTTCTTTGGCGCCGGCTCCACGCTGCCCAAGGAATTTGTTCCGCCCAAACCGTAACTGCAAAACAAGTTACGAAAATCCCACGGATCAGACGCCGCCTATTCTGTTTTAGTTGCTTGAGTGCTTGCAGCATGTGCCGCCACCGCTTGCGGCCCAGTCCCTTTCATCACAAATTTCATGAAGTCCGATTCCGCCAGCCGCGACGGATGCACTTCTCCGCCGAGTCCAAAGAACCGGCAGAAGCTCATGATCAGCGGACGCCACTTCGCCGGATCAATGTGCGGGCGCGGCCCATCGCCCACGAGCAACTCTTCGTCCACGTGGAGCTTGGTGATGTGGACCTCAAACACGTTGGCGCTCACGTTCTTTCCAAACGCCCGGTACTCGTGCACGATGCCTTCCATCTGCACCGGACATTCCTTCACTCTCGGCGGCGCCACGGACTCCGACTTCACGGCCGTGAATCCGGCCACGCCGAATTTATCCGCTTCGTGCCGGTAGCCCCATTTCAATTTCAACTCGGGCACGGGATTCTTTCCGGTCGTCAGCGCCAGCCTGTCCACCAGCGTGACCTGTTCTTCTGACGGCAAATTAATCACGCATTCGCGCGTGCGGATCAGATTGTCGGACGTCTGGCCCATTTGTCCCAGGCCCAGCATGCAGCTCCAGCCCAGCCACCATGCGGACGACATGGGCGCCAGGTTCGCTGAACCGTCAGGGTTCAGTGTGCTGATGAGCGCAACAGGAGTTCCGAAATAAAGGATGGTCGGTTCAATGGTCTTGTGCATGAACACGAAGATAGAGGAAACGCGCAATGCCTGATATCCGCCGATTGCTGCCAAAGTTCAGCCGTCCTTGACGTGAGCGAAGCGTAGCGTGAGCGAAGCGCAGCCAGCCGGAAGCTGGCAAGCGAAATCCTGAGCGAAGCGCAGCGAGTCAAAGAAAGTCTTGGTATCTGTTCTTGGACGAAAGAAATCGCCGCTACGTGCAGTTTTCGAGCTTTGTGTCGCTTTTACGGATGCTCACGCCACAGCGATGAGGCGCTGCTGGCGCAATATCTCAATCCCCACCAAACATACTTTATCTGGAGAAACGCCTGGGACTTCTATCTTCCGGTTGACAAATTCTTCCGTCATCTCTTTTACTGTCAATCCGCTTTCACAAAGGCGAAGCAGTTCCACGGACAGTGCGCTCAGCTGGCGAACTTCCTTCGAGCCCGGCGGAATCCAGCGAATTGCGACCTTTACTGGCTTGTCCGGTAAGTCATGCAGTGACGTTTTCTGGCTCAAGCGCCGAACAATCTCCTGATAGTCGGCCGCGATCTCGATAACCTGCACTCCTTTTTGCAACTTCGGACGGCCCTCGAGAGGAAGCAGCTCGTCATCTTTATCTTTGGCGTCGTTTTCAGCGGCCTGCTCCAGTTGACGGGGCATGTCATCCGGATCTCCGTGCAAGTTGAACAATGCTTCTTCGTATTCAACCAGGGCCGTGATCGCCAGGGGCGCTTTGCTTGCCTTGGGAACGTAATGCAGCCGCACAAACTGGAAAAAGTCTGATGGAAAGTCGCTATTCGCGTAATAGATAGTGCGATCGCCGCCGGGAAAATCCACTCCGTTCGCTGTCCGCCATTCCTGCCATTGTTGAAACACGTCCACCACGTTGCCACTGTCCTGATGCAAGCCCAGCAGAAGCCGTCGAAAAGCGCGCATGCCGCTCAGGAGAAAATCGCGCAGCTCCTTCAGGAGTTCGCGATCAAGATGCGGCAAAGGGACAGAATAGAAGCTGGAGAAAATTTCCGGATGCCCGGCAATCATGGCATGGTCGTCAGGATCCTGCTGCCAGCCGCGATAAGACATGTCAGCCACGCCGTCATCCAGCACCAGAGCGTCCCTATGCTGTCTCTGTATCGGAGTGTCGGCCAGCGGAGCAAGAATGCTGAGTTGAGGATCAGCGTAGTCGTAACGCAGCGAGTCCACAAAGAAAGCTGCCGTGTCGCGCAGGTCGTCCATGGTTTCTTCCGGAAAGCCGGCCATGAGAGAGACCGCGGTATTGATCTTGAACTTATCGCAGGAACGGACCCGGTCCACGGAATCGTTAAGTTCCAGACCCTTATCAATGATCTTCTGCATTCGTCGCGAGCCGGTCTCAATACCGAAGAAGATGCCGCCGCAGCCCGCGCGGGACATCAGCGCGATGAGTTCTTCGTCCACGCAATCCGTGCGCGCGCTGCAGCCCCAGATGAAATTTTCTTTGCTTTCCAACAGGGCCTCACAAAATGCGACAACACGTTTGCGGTCCACGGTGAACATGTCATGCACTAGTTCAAACGAACTTATGCCGTACGTCTCCCTGACTTTGCACATCTCGGCGATCATGTGCTCCGGACTTTTCAGCCGGAAGGTGCGCCGAAAAAATCATTGGTCGAACAGAACGTGCACGAGAAAGGGCAGCCGCGTCCTAGCTCCAAGGGAAAGTGGCGGGCAGAAGCAACGTCAGGAAAGAGATGAAAGGCGGGGAATGGCAGCGCGTCCAAGTCCTGAACGAGTGGAGCATTCGGGTTGCGGACGATTTCGCCTGTTCCGCCACCGCGAACACCGTCTTTCCGAAACGTAATCCCAGGGAGAGATGCGATTGAATGACCCGCCGTCAGTGCATCCACCAGGTCGGGTAGCGTCTGTTCAGCTTCGCCGCGGACCACCACGTCAACAAACGGAAAAGCACGCAGGGTGGAGACGTCCACGACCGAGACCTGAGGACCACCTAAAACAATGATGGACTCAGGATGGGTCCGTTTCACTTCACCAGCTATGCGCAGCGTGAGTGGATAACTGCTGCAAACCGTGCTGAACCCCAATAAGTCAAAATCCAGTCCAGCGAAGTACTCGCTGGCATAACCGCAGAAATCGGTCGTGTTCCGCTTCGGATCCTGCGCCCAACTGTAGTAAACACGATTCAGGTCCACAACTTCCGGCCGCAGTCCTTTGGCTTCCAGCACGGGCGGCCAGGCTGAGGATCCCGACGGGCGCAAGCTCGCCCATGATGCGAGCCGCTTGCTTTTCGTTCACGTCCGGGCCAGAGAGCTGGTTGGCGGTGGGCGCGCTGATAAGGCAGACTTTCATGATTGTGATGCGCGCAGTCGTCGGGGCCACGCAGGCACACTTCAAGCTCGCCTACTTGGCCCTCGGCACTGTGGACAATTTTAGAGGGTCGGCGTGCAACCCATATTGGTGACTAATGTATTCTCAAATGCTCTCTGGAGTTCGACGATCTGGGTATCGGTCAGCTGCACATCACGAACGAGACGAACAGCGTCCGGCAGTTGGTTGACGATGTGTCTGGCAAGGGCTCTGGCCCATTCTCTTTCTGCAACAACGGGTGTTTGGGTCATTGCCGCCGCGCTGCCAACCAGGGCGGATGCTCCGCCTACTGCAAGCGCGCCGCGTATCACAGCTCGTCGGTCGAGTTTGAGGGCGCTAGAGCCTTTTAGGTCATCCTCAGGTTTTGCCATTTTGATGCGCTCCTTAATACCATATTTGGCCAACAGCGTAGTTCGCTTAACTGTCGGTTGTCAAGCAAATCGCCAAGCGAATCAGGCCGCTTAGTCCCGTTCGTTTAAGACAACTCTGGCGAACTTAGTCGCGTCGACGCTCGCAACCCATATTGGCGACCAGTTTATTCTCAAATGCTTTCTGTATCTCTTCGATCTGCTTGGCGCTCAAGCGAATGTTGGGGACACGGCGCAATGCTTCCGGCAGCTGACTGGCGACCTGTCGAGCCAACGCGCGACCCCATTCTTTTTCGACGACAAGAGTTCGTTTCGGCATGGTCGTTCCTCCAGATTCTGCTTTCCAAGTGACACGAGGGGAAATATCCCAAGTCTGTATCCCTCTTTCAAGTCATTCAGCACGATATCATTATTTTGCGGCCGGCCTCTCTTCCCGATAGCTCTTCTTCCTCACGTCAACAACGATAGTCTCTGCCAGGCGGTCCTGGGCGCACATCCGGTTGCGGTCCCAGAAGAATTGTAGAAACCCGATGCCGCCTTCCAGCACGGCTGCGCCATAGCCGAGCGCGCGTTCCACTGACTGCCATGCTCCCATGCGCTCGCTGGTAAGCGAACGTATCCGCGTGCGGGCGATCCACTTACCCGGCGTCTGACCGTTGCCAAAATAGTTGAACAGACCCCAATAGAGCAGCATGGCCACGATGTTTCCTTTTTCGTGAAAATCCCATTTCAAGTGGATGTCGCGCTCATGAAACACGTACCACCGCCAAACGGCCTCCGCCGGAAACCACAGCAGCACCGCAAACACAACGTCAAAGAAATAACCGATCAGCCGTTGCCAGAAAGTTGCCAGCGGCATCCCGTGGAGTGCATCGGCCTGGGCCGACTCGTGTGCATGAAATCGCCGTGCTTTCTGTCTCGGCTGCTCGGTTTTTGCTTGCCCGGTCTTTGGTGGTTCGAACTTGGGTTGTTCGATCATGGTTTCGCACAAGTCCTAGGCAAGCATTTTAGCCGTCAGCAATGCGCCGTTGCTGAAAATTGGATGCGGCTTTGGGTAGGCAAAAGCGGTTACCGGCGTGCGCGATTGACGGGGACAATCGTCGGAAACGCCAGACGGGCAATGCTATAATTTCCTGGTTGGCTGCGTTCACCCCACTTCTGCAAGCAGCCAAAGTTTCCATCCGTGTCGGGACGTGGCTCAGCCTGGTAGAGCACTCGCTTGGGGTGCGAGGGGTCGGCAGTTCAAATCTGCCCGTCCCGACCAATTTCCTTCTTTCTCAAAGACGATAGGGCTCCCTCGCTACGCTCGGGATTGAGAAAGCACTTCATCCGCAACCTTCACAGCATCCACTGCCGGCTTCACGTCATGCACCCGGACAATATGCGCCCCCTTCAGTACGGACGCCGCCACCGTGGCCACGGTCCCAAACAAACGCTGTTCGGCCGGTGCGTCTTTGCCGGCGCTGGCCAGCGTGCGTCCGATGAACGACTTGCGTGACGTCCCGGAGAGCAGCGGAAATCCCAGGTCATGCAATTCGTTGAATCGCCCCAGCAGCGGATAGTTTTCCTCAAACCGTTTGCCAAAGCCGAAGCCTGGGTCAAGCACCAGGCGGTCACGGCCAATGCCGCACGCAATGGCCGCGCTTGACCATGTACGCAGCTCGGTGCGGACCTCGTCCACTATATCCTTCGAACCGGGCATCGCACCCCACTCTTCCGGACGCCCGCGCGTGTGCATCAGGATCACGCCGCAATGCAGCCCCGCCACTGTAGACGGCATATTCCGGTCCCAGCGCATGGCACTAACGTCATTCACAATCTCCGCGCCTGCAGCCACAGTCGCCCGCGCCACTTCGCTTTTGTAGGTGTCCACTGAAATCACCGTACCCGGACGCTCACGCAGCACGTCTTCAATCACGGGCAGCACGCGGCGCAACTCGTCTTCTATAGAAACACCGCTCTGGGCAGATCTAGAAACACCGCTCTGGGCAGTTCCAGAAACACCGCTCAAGGCAGTTCTAGAAACACCGCTCAAGGCTGTCTTAGAAACTCCGCCCTCTGGGGCTTCTGAACTGCCGCTTGCCGCTGCTTCTGAATGGCCTTGTGCGGCAATACAGGCCCCGGGACGCGTGGACTCGCCGCCGATATCCAGAATGTCCGCGCCGTCATCGAGCATTTGCAGCGCGTGGGCCACCGCGTGATCGCGCACGAGAAATTTTCCGCCGTCGGAAAACGAATCCGGCGTGACATTCAAAATGCCCATGACCAGCGTGCGGCGTCCCAGAGCGAGCGAGCGGTTCCGCAGCCGCCATTCAAACACAGGTCTCTCCATCACCGGATTGTATAATCTCGGCGAATCCCATGCTCCGTCATGATCAACGCCGCACCGCGGCCCGCGTGTTCCTTGCCATCTTGCTTACCGCCATCGTATCGCTGCCAGCTATTTCACTTGCGGCGACCGAGCCGGCAAAAAAGAAAGCGCCCGCCAGGAAATCCTTGGCCGTCCAGATTCAGGACGTTCTCAACCAGCCGCAACTGACGCGCGCGCACTGGGGCATTCACGCCGTTGATGCCGAAACCGGCAAAGTTCTCTATTCGCTCAATGCCGATCAGCTTTTTCTTCCGGCATCCAACGCTAAGCTCTTTACCACTGCGGCGGTGTTGGCCACCGCCGGACCGGATTATCGTTTCCGTACCACTGTTGAGTCCGCCGCCAAGCCTGACGCCGATGGCCGTCTCGCCGGCGACCTGGTGCTGGTTGGCCGCGGTGATCCCAACCTTTCCAGCCGCGTGTTGCCCTACGAGCTCAAGACCGAGCGCACGTCTTCGCCAACCCAGGTCTTGGAAGAACTGGTCGATCAGCTGGCGCACGGCGGATTGAAGTTGGTAAGCGGCGACCTTCTCGCGGACGACACTTTCTATGCCGCCGAACGTCTTGCTCCCGGATGGGCGCAGGACGACCTGCAATGGATTGACGGCGCTCCGGTCTCGGCCCTCACCTTCAACGACAACGTGGATCTCCTGAACATACAGCCGGGCGCGCAAGCCGGCGACAAAGCGGCGATCTCTTGGAGTCCAGACTCGGCTTACTACACCATCGACAATCGCATCGTCACCACGGCGCAAGGCACTCCGCGCAAGATCGGGATCCATCGCGACCCTGGCGGCAAAACGATTACGGTTTGGGGGACCATTCCCCTGGGCGACCGCGGCATGAAAGAGCCCATGGCTGTCGATGATCCGGCGGAATTCACCGCGCAGCTTTTTCTTACTCTGTTGCAGCAACGGGGAATCACGGTCGCCGGCAAAGCGCGCGCTCGGCACGCGGATATCGCGCAGTTTTACGATCAGGCGCCTCCGGTTGTAACTACCGCGGCAGCGGCTTCGGCCACTCCTAGCGCCGCAGGCAATGAGGCTTCTTCGTCAACTCCGAATACTTCGTCACTCACTACATCGCAGGCCCATGCCATTGTCCTCGCCGAACACGTTTCTCTTCCTTTAATAGAAGATGTTCGCGTGACTAACAAAACCAGCCAGAACCTTCATGCGGAACTTGCGCTGCATCTGGTGGGCAAACTTGCTGGCTTTTCCGGATCGTTTGAAGGCGGAAGCGCCGCCGTGAAACAGTTCCTGTTGCAAGCCGGCGTAAAGGAAGAAGAGTTCGTTTTACTCGATGGCTCGGGGCTTTCCCGCCGCGATCTGGTCACGCCGAATGCGGTCGTCCAATTGCTGCTCTATGCGTTGCACCAGCCGTGGGGAACAGCCTATGAAGGTTCGCTGCCCATCGCCGCCGTGGATGGTTCGCTCTCTGAGCGTTTTCTCAACACGCCGTCCGCGGGACTCATCCATGCCAAGACAGGAACGCTGAGCCACGTAAACGGCCTCTCCGGTTACGGCCAGACGGTGCAAGGACGCAAGTTCGTGTTCTCCATTTTCTGTAACAACCACAACCTCGGTTCGGCAAAAATCCCGCCGGTGATCGATGCCGTTGTTCAACTGCTAGTCACCGAAGGCGACGCAGCTAGATAGTTTTGGTGAATTAGGTTTGGTAAAGAAAGCCATGGCCACTTCCAACACAGGTCCGCTGTCTGGCATTCGCGTGATTGACTTCGGCCGGTTCATCGCCGGTCCGTACTGCGCCATGCTGCTGGCGGACATGGGCGCGGACGTGATCCGCATTGACCGCCGACAAGGCAGTGAGGACCGTTATCTCGCGCCGGTTACTTCCGGCGGCGAAGGCGCGGGCTTTCTCTCTTTGAATCGCAACAAGCGCAGCCTTACGCTCGATCCCGCTAAGCCGGCAGCGGCCAAAGTCATCCAACGCCTGATCAAGTCAGCGGATGTGGTGGTGGCCAACCTGCCCATTGATGTGATGAAAAAGATGGGCCTGGACTACGAAGCTCTTTGCATGATTCGTCCGGACATTATTCTGGCGCGCATTTCAGCTTTTGGTCCGGACGGACCCTATGCGAACCGTCTTGGCTTTGACACGGTGGCGCAAGCCATGTCCGGCGCCATGAGCCTCACAGGTTTCCCGGGCGCGCCCGTGCGCTCGCTGGTACCCTTCGCGGATTTTGGCACAGCGCTTCATACGGCGTTTGGCGTGATGACGGCTCTCTATCATCGCCAGCAAACCGGACAAGGCCAGTTGGTGGACGCTTCCTTACTCGCCACCAGCATTACGTTCATGCAAGGCATTTACGCGGAGCATCACTTGTTGGGCGTGGAGCGTCACCAGACCGGCAATGCCAGTTTTTATGCGGCACCCGCGGATACGTACCGCACGCGCGATGGCTGGATCGTTGTCTCCGCGATTGGTCCGGAGATGTTCGCTCGTTGGGCGAAGCTTGTAGGACGCGAAGACTTGCTCAGCGAGCCGCGTATGGCTGATGACAGCTCCCGTGCGAAACATAACGCGGTCATTACTGAGATCATGAACGCCTGGCTCGCCGCACGCACGACGGCCCAGGCCATGGCGGAATTTGAATCGGCGCGCATTCCCGCCGGACCCGTGCTGCAAGCCACGGGAGTCATGGACGATCCACAAGTAAAGGCCCGCCAACTTCTGCAAGCTGTAGACTATCCCGGCGCGCCCAAGCCCGTCCCGCTGGCCAGCCCAGCCGTGCAGCTTTCGGCCACTCCACCGGCCATCCGCATGCGCGCGCCGACTTTGGGCGAACATACGGATGAAGTGCTCCGCGAGATCGGCTATTCAGAAGAAGAGATCAAGACGCTGCGGAGTACGGAAGTAGTTTGAGCCAGGCTTCACTTTGCTTTCGTGGACGTGGGAGCAAGAACCTTCTTGCCGGTGTCTAACTGCATTGGAGGCACCATGCTGCAAGAAGACACAATTGGCTGGAACCTTGAGAGCGTCAATTACCACCCTCCTTTTGTCACCCGAATCTATTTTCTTTACTTGCTGGTCGCGATGATTGTTGTCACGGTGAAAATAATGCGGCTGTGGATTGCCGTACCGCCGTTTAGATTGGCGCGACCGGCACAACCTTCAGACTATCTGCACAAATTGCATATATCCGTCAGCAGCGTGAATCAATGGATCGTCTGCACTCTTTTGGCATGCGGCACATTTATCGTCATCACAACGCATCGCGTTTCGCTTCAACTTGCAGAACAGCACTTACCTGGAAGCTCGCTCTTTTTGTTTGGCTTGGGAGACGTCACTGGAGGTGCGACTGTGGGCCTTGAAGCGGCAATGGCGTTTTTCCTTGCCCGGTGGCACATCCTCAAGAGAATTGAATTCCTCGGCGCACGGGCCGTTCCTGGGTCAAACGTAACAAGAATGGCTCCCTAAAACACCACAAACCGTTTTTTCTTCTTGTCTTTCTTCTCTGTCTCTTGCGGGGTTGGTGATGGATTTGCCGAAGGAACGCACTTCAGCGCGCCGCCGTAGTTGGCGATGTCGCCCTTGCACTGGTTGGCGTTTTTCAGTTCCGTGGGCGTGAGTTTGGTGTCTTTGTTCTTGCAGTTCGCTCGGAGCGTGGTGCCTTCCAGCCGCACATCAGAGCACGTGTCCACGTAGGACCCGGGCGGCAGCAGTCCAGCCTGGCAACTCAGGACGCCGTTCAGGTTGATCACACCGTCAGAACACTTGTCTGCGTTGTTCAGTTTGGCGGCGGCCCACTTGCCGTCTGAAGTCTGGCACTTGGCGTGGAGCGTGGAACCCTTCATCTCCATTCCCTGGCAGGTTTCGGTGTAAAGGCCCGGAGGAAGCCCGGCTTGCGCAACGGCGCCCGTCGTGATCGTCAAATAAAATGCAAGAACAAGTCCGGAAGCAGGAATAGCTCGCATGGCTTCAAAATCCTCTAAAGACCCGCATGCCGCGGCCCAGCGCCTGGGGAATTAAGGGTCGGCGCTTATGGGTTCAGTATAAAAGACTTTAGATGCCGGCACAAAAGCGGCAACAAAACCGCCACGCGGACTAATGCGAAAACCACTTGCCTCAGCTTGTTAGTCGCCACGAAGGGCTTGCAGAGGATCAACGCGCGAAGCGCGCAGCGCCGGAACATAGGAGGCCAGCAGCCCGCAAAGCAGCAACGCCGCTGTTACTCCGGTTAGCGTTGCCGCGTCATGCGATTTCACTCCGTAGAGGAAACTGGACAACAGCCTCCCGGAAAAATACGCCAGTACAACGCCGATCACCGCGCCAGCTAGCAGCAATCTTCCAGCTTGTTTGAGCAACATTTGAATGATGGCGCCGCGTTGCGCGCCCAACGCCAGACGCACGCCCAGTTCGCGCGTGCGCTGCGCGACGAGGTAACTCAACAGCCCGTAGAGCCCAGCCAGTGCCACCAGCAGGGCCGAGCCGGCAAAGATTTCCAGCAGGCGGGCCGCGAGCAACTGGCTGCCCAGCGAATCTTCCACCACTTGGTCCATGGTTTCAAAGCTGCTGAGATAAAGATCAGGATTCATTTCCACCATGGCGCGGCGCAGATCTGGAATGAACGTGGCCGGATCGTTGGCCGTGCGGATCGCAAATTCCACGTGGGCCAAAACTGTCGGCTGATAAAAACCATCGGTTGGACGAAGTTGAGTGGCGCAGAAATCAATTTCCGGCGCGGACGGTTTATCGATGGAAGCCTGGTGAAAGTCTTCAATCACTCCCACAATCCTAGCCTGCCGGTCTTTCCCCAGTCCAATGCTGAAGCCCTGCATGATGTCGCCATTTTGCGAGTAAAGATCGGCAAAAGCCTTGTTAACAACCGCCACGGGCAGCGCGTCCGGCGTATCCTGCTCGTTGAAATATCGGCCCTTGGCCATGCGCAAGCCGAGGACATCCTGCAGACCGGAGCTGGCGGCACGGAGTTTGGCGTCTATGCGCGTCATATTCATGGAGCCCGGCTTATCGCCTTTACCCACATACAAGCTGAGCTGCGAGTCAAAACCAGATTTCAGCGGCACAATGGTCGTCAGGCTCGCGGACTGCACGCCGTGCATCTGCTGAATTTTCTCCAACAAGGGTTTGTACACCGTTGCGTTCGTATCCAGTCCCCGATATTTGTAGCGCGGAAGTTTCGGCTGGACCATCAGCACGTGGTCGGTGCGGAAACCGAGCGGCACCTGGCGCAAGGCAAACACAGTGCGCAGCAACAGTCCACAAGCAATCAACAGAACGAGTGAAAGGCCGATCTCCGCCACCACCATGGCTTGCTGAAGACGATGGCGTCCCCGGCTGCTTCCTGCCTGCGCGGAACTCTGGCGCAGCGAACTCTCAATCGGCGAACGCGCCGCCAGCCACGCCGGCAACAGGCCAAAGAGAATCGCGCTAACCACGCTCAGCCCCAGCAAGGCCACAATAACTGCCGGGTTCGGCGCAAGATGGTCCGGCAGGTTCAGTTTTGTGGTGAGCGTCTGGTTAAAGATGCGCAGAACGAGTTGCGCCAGGCCCAGTCCAAAGGCTGCGCCGACAAAGCTAAGCAAAAGGCTTTCTGTAAACAGTTGACGTATGATGCGCCATCTCCCGGCGCCAAGAGCGCCGCGCACGGCAATCTCTCTTTGCCGCGCCATGCCGCGCGCCAACATCAAATTCGCCACGTTGGCACAGGCAATCAGCCACATGATTGCCACCGCGGTTATCAGAGCCAGCAACGCCGGACGTGAATCCTTCACCAGCGTGTCCCGATAGCGCACAACGGTCACCCGCTCCGGCCCCAGATTGCCCAGCAGTTCCTTGCTGTAGAGCGGCGCCAGACGCTTTTGGATTCCTGATAATTCCGTTTCCACAGCAGGCGTGGTTGTTCCCCGTTTCAGGCGGGCGATGGTCTGGTAAGTTGCGCTGGAAAAATTCCTTTTTTGGTTGGCGGGCGTAATCTCAGCCGGCACCCACACCTGGGGACGAACGTCACTGGCCGGAAACATAAAACGCCGTGGCGCCACGCCGACTACCGTATAGGGTTTGTCGTTGAGCTTGACCTGTTTGCCCACCACGTTGGGATCCGCCTGGAACATGCTTTGCCAAGCCGCATCGCTCAGTACCACCACGGACCCTTTGCCCGCGGTTTCTTCTTCCGGCAGAAATGCCCGCCCCAGTCTTGGCGGGACGCCCAGTACTTGAAAAAGATTGGCGCTCACTTTCTCTCCGGGACACCTGCTGCTGCCCGCTCTCGGTTTCCAGAAACGCTTCCACGTCTGTGTAGTAGGCCAGGGACTCAAAAGTTTTTGCCTGGCTGCGCCACTCCACCAGGTCGGGATAGAACATCCATGATGGCGCACCTTGTTCGTCCACCGTGGTGAGTTGGACCAATTGTCCTGGCCGGGAGTACGGCAGCCAGCGCAGCAAGGTCGCATCTATGACGGAAAACATGGCGGCGTTGGCGCCGATGCCCAGCGCCAGTACGAGCAATACGGTAGCCGTGAATGCCGGCGTGCGGCGCAATTGGCGCAGCGCGTAGCGAACGTCAGCGCGCAGATCGTCCCAGACGCGCAGACCGACGGAAGACCGTACTTCTTCCTTCTGCGCGGCCGCCGGGCCGAGTTCGATTTTCGCCCGCCGCAAAGCCTCCTTGAGCGGCACGCCCTGACGGACAAGATCTTCCGCATAGCTTTCCACGTGGAAGCTGAGTTCGCTTTCCAGTTCGCTTTCCATCTGTGAACGATGGGCCAGGGCTTTCCACCAGGACCGGATTCGAGCAAGGATGGTCATGTTTTCGCTGGTACTCATGCTTCCTCCGGCTTGCTGCTCAGAATGTCTCCGATGACTCCCGCCATGCGGTTCCAATTGTCGGTTTCCGTTTGCAGTTTCTTACGGCCCGGCGCGGTCAGCCGGTAAAACTTGGCCTTGCGATTGTTTTCCGATTCGCCCCACTCGCTGGTAATCAGCCCCTGGTGCTCCAGGCGGTACAACGCGGGATACAGCGATCCCTGCTGGATTTCCAGCTGGCCGCCGGAAATCTGCTGTATGCGCAGCAGTACGCCGTACCCGTGCAACGGTCCGAGTGATACGGCTTTCAAGATCAACATGTCCAGCGTGCCTTGTAATAGTTCAAGCTGCTTGCTCACGGCGCGTGCCTCCTGAAGGGTCCTTTTTGTCGAAAAGACCTTCTCCTAGATCGTCTGGGAGACGATAGCGCGGCTCTCCTAGATTGTCAAGGAGAGGGATAGCTTTGCCATCTTTTTCTAAAATGACCTACTATCTGGCTTGTTTTTGCTTTATTTTCGTTATTTATTCGTCTATAATAGCGGCGGTCAGCCGGGTAGGAGACAGTCCGGCTCGCCCCATTGAGCACGCGGCGAGACGATTTTGCGACCCTCAGCCTTGGGCTTGGGATTGGGCCACCCAAGGGTGACCCAAGGACGGCCCAAGGGCCACGCAAGGATCGAATTGAGGTAAGCTCTTTGTTTGCAACAGAGACCAGAAAAAGCCGGGTAGGGGCAGAAATTCTGCCTGCCCACGGGCTGGCTTACGTCCCAAATGCCGCTCAATTTATGATGGGTGCAGTGCTGGACCTCTCAACCGAAGTCAAATACGTAAAAGGCGTGGGCCCCCGGATTGCCGAGTGGCTGGAGCAGAAGAACATCTTCACGGTGGAAGATCTGCTCTACTACCTGCCGTTCCGCTATGAGGACCGGCTGAACCCGCGCGGGATCGGCGAGCTCAAGGCCGGCGAGATGGCCACGGTGATCGCCGAAGTCCGTAACTCTGCTGTGTTCCGCACCAAGCGCATGCCGATTTTTGAGATCGTGTGCGGGCAAGGCACATCCACGCTGAAGTGCATGTGGTTCAACGGCGCGTTCCTGCGTGACCGCTTCAAGCCCGGGCAACTTGTGGCGCTTTACGGAAAAGTGGAACCGGCGTGGAAAGGCCGCGGGCTACAGATCATCCAGCCGCAATTTGAAATTCTGGATAGCGGCCAAAGCGAACTGGAAAGCGAGGAGATCAACCCCGCTGAAATCGAATCACTGGAAGTTGGACGCATTGTGCCCATCTACGAATCGGCCGCGAACCAGAAACTTACTTCGCGCTGGTTCCGGCGCGTGGTCCACGGAGCGTTGAAGAACATCAAGGCGGACATCGCGGACGGCATGCCGCCCTCGCTCTGCCAGCGGCTTGACCTCATAGACCGCCGTCGCGCTTTTGAGCTGGTCCACTTCCCGGAAGCTGGCGAGGCCTTCACCGAACTTTCTGAGCAGCGCACGCCCGCGCATCGCCGTCTGATCTTTGAAGAATTATTTTTTCTCGAGGTCGGCCTGGAACTGAAACGCCGCCGTCTGCGCCAGCGCGTGGGCATCACCTTTGAGCTGAACGACAAAGTGCGTGCGGCCATCAAGAAGATTCTTCCCTTCCATCCCACGAACGCGCAAAAGCGTGTGCTGGGAGAAATTGCCGAGGACATGCGTCATCCCGCGCCGATGCGCCGGCTGCTGCAAGGCGATGTAGGCTCGGGTAAAACCATTGTCGCCTTACAGGCGGCGGTCATCGCCATTGAGAATGGTTATCAAACCGCGTTCATGGCGCCCACCGAAATTCTGGCCACGCAGCACTACCTTTCGGCCCGCCGTATTCTTGAGCCTGCCGGCTACCGCGTGGTGCTGCTCACCGGGTCCCAGGAAGAAGACCGCAAGCGCAGCAATCGTCGGCATATTGCACAAGGCAACGCGCATCTGGTCATCGGCACGCACGCGCTGATCCAGGAGAAAGTGGACTTCCACAAACTCGGCTTGGTCATCGTGGACGAACAACACCGCTTCGGCGTGATGCAGCGCTTCAAGTTGATGCGAAAAGGCGAAGCCGAGCCGGACACTCTGGTCATGACCGCCACGCCCATCCCACGCACGCTTGCGCTTACGCTGTACGGCGACCTGGACACCAGCGTGCTCGACGAGCTTCCGCCCGGACGCACTCCCATCACGACGAAAAAAGTTTCCGACGAAAAAGCGGACGACGTCTGGGACTTTGTCCACAAGCAGGTCAAAGCCGGACGCCAGGCGTATGTCGTCTACCCGGTGATTGAAGGCGCGAAAGACGACCAACCGGAAATCGAGTTTTCCGCCGTTCCGGCAACTTCCAAAGGCGGGCTCAAAGCCGCCATGCAAATGCATGAACAGTTGAGCCTCAAGGTTTTTCCTCACCTGCGCGTAGGCTTGCTGCACGGACGGCTTGATCCTGAAGAAAAAGAACGCACCATGCGCCGCTTCCAGCAGGGCGAGATTGACGTGCTGGTTTCCACCACGGTGATTGAAGTAGGCGTGGACGTGGCCAACGCCAGCGTCATGGTCGTAGAACACGCAGAGCGCTTTGGCCTTTCGCAACTCCACCAGCTCCGCGGACGCATTGGCCGCGGCGCCGCCAAGTCCTATTGCATATTAATGACCGGCGGCAAGGTCTCACCGGAAGGCGAAGAACGCCTGAAGACCATGGTCAAAACACAAGATGGATTTGAAATTGCCGAACGCGATCTGGAACTTCGCGGTCCCGGCGAATTCTTTGGCACCAAGCAAGCCGGCATGCCCGGACTGCGCGTGGCCAACATACTGCGCGATCGCAAACTGCTTGAGCTGGCCAAAGTGGAAGCGCACGCCATTGTGGAACACGCTAATCCGGACATCACCTCACAGGACTACGAACGCATCATGCTACACCTGCGCCAGCATTGGCAAAGGCGGTATGGCTTGGTGGAGGTGGGATGAGAAAGCCGGCGGCAGTCAGCACTCAGCATTCAGCCCACAAACTGGGCCCGTGCTGCGAAGTGCAATACGTTACTGTTTCAGGACTGAGTACTGATTGCTGAGTGCTGATTGCTTGCCAAAATGAAATAATGCATTCGTGACAACCATTTCCAAATCCGAACTGTACCGCTTGTTGCCCTCAGTGGACGAGCTTCTGCAAAGCCCTGAACTGCGGCCGTTGCTGGCCCGTGAAGGGCAGCCCGCGCTGACGGACGCGGTGCGTACCGTGCTCGGCCAGGTCCGCGAAGCAATCTCTTCCGGCAAACTGGCCAATGAAGGCGAAGTGCAGATTGCCGTATCCAGTTTGTCAGAGGCCATCACCCGGCAGCTGCGCTGGGCCATGGAGTTTTCTCTCCGGCCGGTGATCAACGCCACGGGCGTAGTACTGCACACCAACCTGGGCCGGGCTCCGCTGGCGGAATCGGCCATCAAACGCATCGCCGAAGTCGTGGGCCGCTACTCCAACCTGGAGTTTGACATCAAGGAAGGCCAGCGCGGTAAGCGTGACGTCCACGTGGAACGGCTATTTTCGCGACTGCTGAACCAGGAAGGCGTCACTGGGGTGCGCACTGTTGTCGTCAACAACTGCGCAGCTGCCGTGATGCTGGCGCTGAACTCGCTAGCCGAAGGTGGACAGGTCATCGTATCGCGCGGCGAGCTGGTGGAAATCGGCGGGTCGTTCCGCGTGCCCGATGTCATGGCCAAGTCCGGGGCCGTGCTGCGCGAAGTGGGCACCACGAACCGCACAAGGATTCAAGACTACGAACAAGCCATCAACGAAAAAACCCGGTTGCTGCTGCGGGTGCATCGCTCCAACTTTGCGATCATTGGATTTACCGAACAGCCGTCACTCGAAGAGCTGTGCGAACTGGGCCGCAAACACAAAATTCCCGTCATGGAAGACCTGGGCGGCGGCGCCATGGTCCCGTTGCGCAGCCTGGGTGTGAATGAAAGCAGCCTGGCAGACAGTTTGCGCGCCGGCGCTGACATCGTCACCTATAGCGGAGACAAGATGCTGGGCGGTCCGCAAGCCGGCATGCTCAGCGGACGCGAGGACCTGATCAAGCGTGTGCGCAGCAATCCGTTGTTCCGCGCGTTGCGCGTGGACAAACTTACATACGCCGCACTGGAAGCAACACTGATGGAGTACGTCCGGCAGAACCATGACGCGATTCCGTTTGTACGCATGATGCGCATTCCCGCGGACCAGATCCGCAAGCGCGCGTGGAAGCTGCAGGAGAAACTCAAATCCTCCCGGCTGCTGAGTACGGAAATTGTTGAAGGCGAGTCGCTCGTTGGCGGCGGGTCCGCACCTACTTCCAAGCTGCCGACTTTCCTGCTGGCCGTGACTGCGCAGTCGCTCAATGCGGACGAGCTGGCCGCCCGGCTGCGTTTGAGCACGACTCCGGTCGCGGCGCGCGTGGAAGACGGCCGCGTGCTTCTCGATCTACGAACTGTGTTTGAGAACGAAGAACTCGAACTGCTGCGCGCGCTGATGGAGATTGGAACGTAAAAAGAAGCGGCTAGCTGCTGGCTTTTGGCTTTTAGCTTTTGGTATTTGGCTCGTATATCCACGAGGGATGTAACGCCCAAATACTGACTACCAAGTACCAACGACTTAGCAGATTTTCAACCACCTAACAGACTAGCTCAATGCCCACCATCTTCACCATCGGTCACTCCACGCGCGATCTCGCTGATTTTTCCCGCGTTTTGCAGGCCCACGAAATTCGCATTCTGGTGGATATCCGCGCCTTCCCGGCTTCCCGCCGCCATCCTCACTTCAATCGCGAACATCTTGAACTGTGGCTGCCGGAAATCGGACTGGAATACGTATGGGAGAAAGATCTGGGCGGAATGCGCAAACAGCAGATGCCGCCGGAACAGTCACCGAACATCGCCCTGCACGAAGAGTCTTTTCGCAATTACGCGGACTACATGCTCAGCGAACAATTCCGTCTGGCCATTGAACGCCTTGTTGATCTGGCAGCGAAGCGCCGGACGGCGATCATGTGCGCCGAACAGAACTTTGCCCAATGCCATCGCAGGTTCGTGTCAGACTATTTGGTAAACTGCGGCCACACAGCACTGCACATCGTAGACGAAAGCGGACCTCAGCAGCATGGTTTCAGCCAGGAAGCCAGGGTAGTTGATGGCAAACTGCACTACCGCGGAGACTATCTGCTTTAAAGCTGGAATACTATACTTGCTACCATCACCATTTTCTGGAGGACCATTGGCCATGCGCGCTGCGATTCTGAGCTTGGTTGTCTGTATTTCCATCGGCACGGCGTCCGGCGCGCAGGACATGGCGAATGAAACCGCGTTGGTCATCAACCAATCGAAAATCACCTCGGCTGGCAGCCTGCCCTTTCATCTCAAAGCGGTATTGAGGGAGCCCAACAAGAAAGATTCCTCCTATCACGCCGAGATTGAGGAATACTGGGCGGCGCCGACAAAGTGGCGTCGCACGATCAAGAGCGCGGACTTTACTCAGATTTTGGTCGTGAATGGTGACGTGGTCTCAGAACAACATACGGGAGACTACTATCCATCCTGGCTCAGAGGCGAGGTGACGGCGCTGTTTGATCTACGCGCGGAAGAGTTTTCACATGCGCCCAAGCCGGCAATAAAGAAGGAAAGACCAGAAGACCTGCTGAGTGTTCCCATGAATTCAACGACTGGCGGTGGAGGATCTCGCGGCAATTCCGACCCTAATTCTCCTGCGGGTGCATTCATGGCGATGTTGAACAGCACGTGCCAGCGCTGGGAAACCAAGGTCGGAATCGCGCCGGTCCAGAATACCGTTTACACCAACGTGTGCCTGCGGGGCGAACAACCGAAATTGCTCGCGACGATTGACGCGCCCGGATTTCGCGTGCGCTTTAGCGATTACAAGGACTTCAAGGGCAAGCTTGTGGCGCGCACGGTCCGTCTTAGCCTGGATTCCAATACTGAATTAGACGCGCTGGTCACCGAGCTTTCTGAGTGGAAGAATTCCGATGATTCGCTGTTTCAATCGCAATCCTCCGTTGTGGATAAGGACCCTAGCCAG
>JANXPR010000137.1 GCA_025357215.1 Acidobacteriaceae bacterium
TGGGCGCCGATACACAGGTTGCCGCCGTGAGCGCCGCCGTTTCCATGGACGAACGGCTGGAGATCGCGGGGCCAGGATTGGAGCCGATCCAGGTTTCCCTGGGCCGGAATGCTCAGTCGGGAAAAGGGTCTGTGCAACTCAAAGACCGCAAGAAACCGCTCCGGCATCTGGTTGCGATTTCCGAAGATCTGGCCTCTAGTTCAGCCGGTTCCGGCAAAACAGTATTGGCCAATTCGACACCGAACTTTGTCTGGATGTCCTTGTCTCAGATTCATGGCCTGCCAGGAATACCAGAATGGCCGATTGGTTTTACCGGCAGCTGGAGACGCACAAGTGCATTTCTTCGTTACTGGGCGTCGGGTGTGCCCCGGTGCTGATCCGGGGAAACAAGCAGACGTTCCTGTCGTGGCTTAGTCAAGGAGTCCGTAGTGGAGAACTTGCATTCCCCGCAGCCTCTGGCCCCGTTGAGTGGCCGCGCACGACCCTCGATGAGATCTTTGACCGCCAGTCGACGGATTGAATCCGGAAACACTCTTCCTCATTTTTCTTGCTTAAGTCAAAGGTGTCCAGCCCGGGCGACGGAGCGGACGAACCGTCGTTAGAGGGATGTGTTGCGGAACACCAAGTCGGGGGTGGTGAAAGATGATTCTCCGATTGGAGGGCTCATGTGGCTCAGCGATCAGTCTTCACCGGGCTGGTGAACTCCAAGGCTACGAGTTCTTGTCAATTGTGCAATACCGTTTCCAGCGCGGAGGCGTTCCGCTCTCAGAATGGATGCTATCAGGCCGCGGGTATGTAACGCTGCTGCACCCGATTATGCAGGGTCGCGAGGTCCAAACGCGAGGGCTGGATGCCCGCGATCTGACGATCGTAACTCGCCGGGTTGTCTGGAACTTTTGTCCTCCTCGTCTGGCCACGCGTCGGCTAAGAGCCCTTACCGCTGCAAAGTTTCTCCCACTTCCCTATCGCACGAAACCTTCCCGCGAGTTCGTGCCGAGGTCCTCCATGCCACAACTGGAAACCATCTATTCGTACATGCGTGAGTTCGCCGCCCATCTGGGGGAACGCATTTTACAGGAGTATCCCGCGCTGCAGCGTTTTCAAGATTCTGTCTCCCCGCGGGTCGCGAGTCTGTTGCGTCGTCCATTCCCAGCCCAAGGTATTGGCATTATGTCGGTGGCCAAGCGTTGGCAGGAATTCAAGACCGCTCTGATCGTGGCCGAATGCGGCACCGGCAAGACTCTGATGTCGCTCGGAGCCATTCATGTGCATAGCCAGGGCAAACCTTACACCGCGCTGGCCATGGTCCCACCGCATCTGGTTGACAAGTGGGCGAGGGAGGCCCTGCTGAGCGTGCCCGGAATCCGCGTGTTCCTGATCGATGACATGAGGAACGGAGGAGACGAGAAAGCGCCACACGGACTTAATGAGGTGCGGCTGAAGCGCGGCACGATTGTGCGCGAAGGATTGCGTACGACGCTCAGCGACCTGCGCCTGCCCCAGCAGTTTCGAAGTTCACGCGAGCGTTGGTTCGCCCTACGCAAAGGACCGGCGCTTTTCATCGTGGGGCGCGAGAAAGCCAAGTTGGGCTACTTCTGGCGTCACGCCTATGTCGTCGCCCGTTCCGGGCCGTACCGCGGTTGGCTTGTCAACGCAGAGACCGGGAAGCCAGTCATGCTCGACGACCAACGGTTGACTTCGGCGGACTTCCGCTTGGTCAAGCTTGCGGAAACCATCGAAACAAGGGGCGACAAAGACTGCCGGACTCTGCACAGCGCACTCTGGCAAGCCGACAAGGAGAAGATTCATCGCATGGCTCCGGTCGAATTCATCGGGCGCCACATGCGGGGCTGGTTTGACTACGCGATCTGCGATGAAATTCACCAACTGGCGGGCGACACCGCCCAAGGCAACGCGCTGGGAACATTGGCTTCGTGCGCCAAGAAAATCGTTGGCCTGACCGGGACCCTTCTGGGCGGTTACGCCGACGACCTGTTCAACACGCTGTACCGGCTGGAACCGGCCCGAATGAAAGAACGGGGCTACGCGTGGGGGGCTGCCGGACGAACGGGCTTCCTGCAGGACTTTGGGGTCCTCGAAACCATTACCCGGATCGAGGGCGCCGACAACGCCTGTTCCAAAGCCAAGACAACAGTGACTGTGCGGCGCAAGCCGGGCGCTTCACCCCTTCTCTTCGGCGAATTCCTCATGCAGTTGTGCGCGTTTGTCTTCCTCGAGGACATCTCCGGCGAACTGCCGCCGTACGAGGAAACATTCCTGAGCGTGCCGATGGACCCTCCCATGCTCGCTGCCTACCAGGAACTGGAAGAGCAGATCCGAACGGCATTGCAAGAGCACAAGGGCAATCGGTCGGTGCTCAGCAATATGCTCAACGCCCTGCTGTTGTACCCCGACCATCCCTTTGGACTGGGTACCCTCTACGGTTCGGAGTTTGACGCCCAACAGGGCCGCAAGGTCAGCTTCATCATCGCAGAGGCCCGGGACCTGTCGCGCGAAGCGGTGTATTCCAAGGAGCGGCAGTTAGTCGACGAAATCAAAAAGGAATTATCGGAAGGCCGGCGCTGCCAGGTCTTCGCGGTCTACACCCAAAAGCGGGACGTCACCGCGCGCCTCGAAGAAATACTCTCTCGTGAAGGCATTCGTACGGCTGTTCTGCGGCGCAACGTCTCTCCCGATAAACGCGAAGCTTGGTACGCGCGCCGCGTCCAGGAAGGCGTGCAGGTGGTGATCGCGCATCCCCGCCTGGTGGAGACCGGGCTCGACCTCCTGGATTTTCCCACCATCCTTTTCTATGAGTCGGGCTACTCGCTCCATACCTTGCGCCAGGCCAGCCGGCGGTCGTGGCGTATCGGGCAAAGGCGTCCCGTGCGCGTCAAGTTCCTGTGCTATGCGGGCACCATGCAGACGGCCTGCCTGCGGCTGATGGGCAAGAAACTTCTGGTCGCGCTCACCCTGGAAGGCAAGTTCGCCGGAGAGGGCCTGCAAAGCATCGATGAAGATGACGACATGCTGGCGTCCATGGCCCGCGAACTGGTCGAGAAGAACGGTATTGGCGATTCCGCCGACGCCATCTGGAAAGCGTTGCACCAGGAACACCAGAAGCTCTTCCCGACCGATCAGGGAAGCGCGGAGCAAGGCGAGTTTGACAGTTCCGCCGCGCCAGCCAAAGAAGATGCAGAAAGCTTGATCGGCGCGGCTTTAGAGGTGGCACCGGCCGCTTTTGGGCAGTCGGCTGAATCGCTCAAGCCCAGTCGCCGACGCTCCCGCTTAACGGCACCGGAACAGCCATCGCTCTTCGGCTGGGGCTAGTCACATCCTTGTATTCGGCTTTCCGTCACGCCGCGAATCTGCGGCACATTCTCAATCCCAACCCAAGAAAGGAAGCAAACCATGAGTACCAGTACGCTTGTTGCCGGTCCCTTGCCCAAAATGAGGCGCGAGGAACTGGCGAAAATCCCCGTCCCCGCGGCAACGCGGACCCACCAACCCGTGCCCCACCATCAGATTGTTGAGGCGCTGGCTGAGACCTTAAGCTTTCGCCACATCGGCGTGGTGAACGAAGAATATGCCGTCTCCGGTGATGGCATGAAAATGTTCGGGGTCCTCGATCTCGAAACCCAAATGGAAGGCTGCCGGTTCTCCATCGGGATCCGCAACTCGCACGACAAATCCCTGCGTCTCGGCTTGACCGCCGGCCTGAGGGTCTTCGTCTGCTCCAACATGGCTTTCAGCGGCGACTTCACGCCCGTGCTGGCCAAGCACAGCAAGAGCTTCAACCTGATCGACACGCTGGCTGTGGGAGTCGACCGCATCCAGCGGAACTTCGAGCCCATGCAGCGCCAGGTCGAAGGCTGGCGGCAGACGCAGATCAGCGACGCGCAGGCCAAGCTGATTCTCTATTCCGCGTTTGTCGATGGCCAGCTGGACGCGCCAAGAAGTCTGCTTAACGAGGTGCACCGGCTGTACTTTGAACCGGAGTACGAGGAATTCTCGGCCAGAACCATGTGGAGTCTGTCGAACGCCTTACCAGCGCATTCAAGAAACTTGAGCCAGTTCCCCAGTTTAAGGCTACCGCCAAGCTAGGCGAGTTTCTGAATCAATTGCCGGCTTGAAAGAGAGAGATTCCCCGGTCACGAAGATGAGCTCTCCGTGGGCGGGGAATCAAGGCCCTTCCGGGACAGGCCTGAGCAGGATGCAGATGGTCCCCTGAAATGTTCCAGGCTACCCTAGAGAGCTCAGGTCCGGTCTGACAGGGCAGGCATGGGCTGCCTGCAATCCCTCATCGCAACCCCTTGGCAGCCTCGGGTGCGATGGCGGAGGAAATGCGCTACAAAACAGGCTAATCCGCTGCTGCTGGGGTAAGGACGCGGTTGCACTATCAATGATCCAACACTATCCACGCCGGTGCGTGGTCACTGGCATTAACCTCGGCACGCACCCATCGGTCCACACCACCGTCCACGAGACGCTTTGACATCTCCGGCGAGAGCAGCAAGTGATCAAGCCGCATACCTTTGTCAACCGCCCATCGCTCGCGCTTGTAGTCCCAGAATGTCCAGAGCGGCCCCTTAGGGTGCAACTTCCGCAGCGCGTCGGTCCAGCCTTGACCTAGCAGTTGCACAAAGGCCGCGCGGCTTTCCGGCTGGATCAACGCATTGTCATCCAGGGATCGCGTTGGATAGATGTCCTGTATGGTCGGCACCACGTTGTAATCGCCCGCCAGCACGACGGGCACGCCGAGCGTCATGAGTTGGCCGGCATGGGTAATGAGACGTTCCAACCAAGCCAGCTTGTAATCGAACTTCGGGCCAGGCTGAGGATTGCCATTGGGGAGATAGATGGAGGAAATCAAGACTCCATGGATGGCCGCCTCGATGTAGCGCGCTTGGCGATCCTCAGGATTGCCGGGCAGGCTGGAGCGGGTGAGTACAGGAACCTGGCCTCGAGCCAGGATCGCTACGCCGTTCCAGGAGCGCTCGCCCTGCCAGACTTCGTAGCCGAGCGATCGCAGGGCCTGCAACGGAAATGCTCCCTGCTCGGCCTTGAGTTCCTGGAGACAAACCACGTCTGGCTCCGTTTTGGCGAGCCACATCAAGAGATTCTCCAGCCGTTTATTGATGTTGTTGATGTTGAAGGTGGCGAT
>JANXPR010000169.1 GCA_025357215.1 Acidobacteriaceae bacterium
ACGCGCAGGCGGCGTTCCAGTTCGTGAATGGATTTGCCATCCGCTTCCACCGTGAACAGTATGTACTGGCCGTCCCGGAATTTGTTGATGTCATACGCCAGGCGGCGTTTGCCCATCTTCTCGGTGTTCTGTACGGTGGCGCCGGCGGTGGTGGCGTGACCCTGCATGGTGGCAATCAGTTTGTCCACGTCTTCTTCCAGCACGTCTGGCCGTACGATGAACATTACTTCGTAAGTACGCATTTTCGTTTTTCTCCTGTCGCTAAGCTTCGTCAAGAAGCCGCGACCTTGATTCTCTAAGCTTCTGCGGCCGGCTCTTCCGGCTTGTTCTTGCGGTTAAACCGGTTCATGGCCACTAAAATTCCTTCAGTCAAGGCCACGTTCACGGCTTGTGCAGACAGGTCCAGCGCCTCATCCACTGCGACCATCTGCGATTTTCTGAACGGCGCCAGAATGTACTTGGCGCCACCTTTCTTCGGATCGTCCGGAGCAACGCCAATCCGTAGCCGGCTGATCTCTTCGGTTTGCAGCGCGTTGATGATCGACTGCATTCCGTTGTGTCCGGCTGACGAGCCCCGCGCCCGTAAGCGAATCATCCCCAGCGGAAGGTCCAGTTCGTCATAAATCACGATCAGGTTCTTCTCCGGCTCGACCTCATACTTCCTGACCAGCTCCAGCACAGCCATGCCGCTCAGGTTCATGTAGGTCTCCGGTTTGGCCAGCAGGATCTCTTCATTGCCGATCCTGCTGCGACCGGTAAGCGCTTTACAGTGCCGGTTGTCCACCATCACGCCGCATTGCTCGGCAATGCGATCCACCGCAAGAAATCCGATATTGTGCGGCGTGAACTGGTATTCGATACCGGGATTGCCCAGCCCGACGATCAGCTTCACTCGAGCTACTTCTTGGCCGGCGGCTCAGCGCCTTCCTCTTCAGCGTCCAGCTTGCCCTTCTTAATGACTTCAGGCTCAGCCGGACCCGCAGCCGCGGCATCGGCCGCAGCATCAGGAGTAGCCACCGCTTCCTCTTTCACCGCGGAGATATGCGCCACTGCTTGGGTTTCGTCCGTAATAAACTTGAGCTTGCCGCCATGCGGCAGGTCAGCCACGCGCAGCACGATGCCGAACACCAGTTCGGTTACGTCCACGTCAATATGGCTGGGGATGTCGCCCGGCAAGCACTCGATTTCCACTTCGCGCAGAATCTGGTCCAAAATGCCACCCTGGGTTTTCACGCCGGCAGCTTCGCCAACAAGATGGATCGGCACGCTGACCCGGATTTTCTGGTCCATGGCAATGCGTTTCAGGTCGATATGAAGGAGCTTGCCCTTCATCGGATCCAGCTGCCATTCCACGATCATGGCTTTGGCTTTTTCGGCGCCGACCTGGATGTCAAAAATGGTGTTGTGGCCGGTGTCAGAGTGCAGAATGCGGGAAATCTGTTTCGGATCCACGCTCACTGCGACGGTGTCTTTTTTGGCGCCGTAAACAACGGCCGGAATGCGTCCGCTGGCGCGCAAACGACGGGCTTCATTCTTGCCGCGCGAGGTATCCGGCCGGGGCTGGGTTTCTACAACTTCAGGTGCGCTCATTTTTCCTTTTTCCTTCTTCTCTTAACTTCCCTTCAGCTTTTACAAGAATAGCGTGCTGACGGAAGTCTCTTCATGGATTGACTGGATCGCCCGGCCCAATAGACCGGCAATCGACAGAACTTTAATCTTCGGCTCAGCCTTGCCTGCTTCCGTAAGCGGGATGGTGTTGGTCACCACTACCTGCTCCAGCCGCGACTTTGAAATACGTTCAATTGCTGGACCGGACAACACCGGATGCGAAGCACATGCAAAAACCTTGGTGGCGCCCGCGTTGATCAACGCTTCCGCGGTCTTCACCAGCGTTCCTGCCGTATCAATGATGTCGTCAATGATCAAGCAGGTCCGTCCTCTTACATCTCCGATCACGTGCATGACCTCGGCCACGTTCATGTCCGTGCGCCGTTTATCAACGATGGCCAGCGCGGCGTCAACTTTCTTGGCGAAGAAGCGCGCACGCTCCACGCCGCCGGCATCGGGCGAAACCACGGTCAGGTTGGGCAACTCCATTTTTCTGAAGTAGTCCACCAGCACCGGCGAAGCGAACAGGTGGTCCACCGGGATATTGAAAAATCCCTGGATCTGCGGTGCATGCAGATCAACCACCAGCGCGCGATGCGCCCCCACCGTCGTCAACAGGTCGGCAATCACCTTGGACGACACCGGAACGCGCGGCTTGTCCTTGCGGTCCTGGCGCGCGTAACCGTAATACGGAATCACCGTGGTGATGCGCCGGGCAGAAGCGCGTTTCAGCGCGTCCACTAGCAACAGCAACTCCATCAGGTGCTCATCCACGGGGAAACATGTGGGCTGGACGACAAATACATCCGAACCGCGCACATTCTCCTGAATGTGGATGTACGCTTCTCCATCCGAGAAGCGCGTCACTGTGGCTTTGCCCCGTTGAATTTCCAGGAAGGCGCAAATCTCGTCGGTCAGCGCCTCATTGGCAGTGCCACAGAAGATCTTGAACTTTTCGTCTGAGCGCGTACGCGCCCGGCTCTCAGTCTTGGGCTGAGTTTTTTGTTGCTTGTTCTCGGTCTTTTCCGGTGGTGTAACTGTCGTCGCCATAGTGATCACCCGTTCGAAGCTGGTTTGCTAACAACGGATTTCGTCGCGGACTCTTTGGTTGTAAGGACTCCGCCGCAAGCGGCTTCGCCCTCGCCTCAGGTTCGCGCGATCCAGCGCTCACCGTTCGGCTCACCCCTATTCGCAGTCAGCCAAAAAACTGGCTGGGCCGCTAGGATTCGAACCTAGACAAAGTGCTCCAAAGGCACTTGACCTACCATTAGTCGACGGCCCAGTACGCTGTTTCAAGTTTCCGGTTTCCAGTTTCTGGTGTAAGAAGCCGAAAGCCGGGCATCGGTGAAATAGTGATACCCCTATTAAACAACCAGAAACTAGAAACTGGAAACAAGAAACTTCGCCCCACCCCCTGGACCATGTGGCGACGGTCG
>JANXPR010000194.1 GCA_025357215.1 Acidobacteriaceae bacterium
ACGACGAGCTTGAGGCCAATGGCTGCGGGGCCGAAGGCCAGGAAGCGGTGGACGGATCGGATGGAGGTGCGATCTGGCTTGTTTGTCCGGCCATTCCGGATCCGCGGGCCGGCGCCATTGCCTTGGACGCGTTCGTGGACCAGGTGCACAGGTCGAACGGTGTGCCCCTGGATTTCAATCTTACGATCGACTTCCTAAGCCTGCAAATCTTCGGTAAGTTCCCGAATGAACTCACCGGTGCCCAGCAGTCTCAATTGGTCACGACAGCGACTGCGGCCACGGCACCGACGAACTAAGTTCGCGGATTAACAACGTTTGTAAGGCCCCTGGCAGAGCCTCAGCGCTGCCAGGGGTAGTTGTGTCTCAGGGGGAACCGATGATCAAGATGCCCAGCGTTAGGGGAAAGAGAATCTCTCGCCGTGATTTCATCCGGCTGGCTTCTGGTGTGGCAGTTGCCGGACCATTCTTTTCTTTCCCTGACCGTGCGCTTGCCGCTCAAAAAACTCTCAGGATCGCAAAGTGGGCACATTTCCTGCCTGAGTTCGACCTCTGGTTTGAGAGCGCGG
This sequence comes from Acidobacteriaceae bacterium, assembly GCA_025357215.1. GTDB lineage: Bacteria > Acidobacteriota > Terriglobia > Terriglobales > Acidobacteriaceae > Angelobacter. The sequence goes on from JANXPR010000194.1 coordinate 567, forward strand.
CTAATGATTGGGGAAAGCAGCACGATACGAAGGTGAGCGTCGAACTGATTCCTATAGAGCAGGTTCGCGAGCGCGCGAGCGCGGAGACCAAGGCCGGAGCTGGACATGATGTGTTCATCTTCCCCTGGTCGCCCGCCGAGTATTACCAACATGCGGTTGACCACGCCGAGATATACCAGCTCGTTGCGGGCAAGTACGGCGCCATCCAGCAGCTGGCACACCGGTCAACTTACAACGCCAGGAACAAGACCTACTTCGCGTTTGCCGATTTCTGGTCGCCTTCGCCGCTGCATTTCTTCCAGGATTATTGGTCGCTGATAGGCATGCCCCTTGGCCCGGTGCATTACGGCAGTCTGCTCGGCGGCGGGAAAAAATTACGCGACCAGTTCGGCGTCCCTTGCGGTCTGGCGTTTACGCCGACCCTGGAAGGCAACATCACGTTGCATACGATCCTGTACGCGTTCCGCGCCTGGATCCTGGATGGAAGCGGAAATCTACTGTTCAACAAAAACGCCTTCGCCCTAGGTGCCCTTAAGTACATTCAGGCGTTGTACAAGGATTCAGGATCGCCGGACCAGCTTACCTGGGGACCGGCGGGCAACGTGCAAGCCATGCTGGCACGCAAGACTTCGTCCAGCACGAATGCAATCAGTCTGCTGCGGACGGCGGAGAAGCAAGACCCCAAGGTGGCAAGCAAGATCCGGCTACAGCCTCCACTGCTCGGCAGGAACGGCATGGGCATAACCGCGCTCCCGCATGTCACCAATTGTTCCGTGGTCTGGAACTTTGCCCACAATCAGAACGGGGCCCGGCAGTTCCTGGCCGATATGGTCGACCACTCCCGGACTGCTTACGAGAAAAGCCTGGGCTGCAATTTTCCAATCTACCCGAAGACTGTCCCGGACCTCATTGTCAGGTTGTCCAAGGACGCGCAGTCTGATCCTCCCGGCAAATATGTGGAACTCAAGGATGCGCTGCACTGGACGCCGAACGTTGGCGTGCCGGGAATCGCCACGCCGGCATACATGGAGATTTTCAACAGCTCCGTTGTTCCTAAAATGGTGGCGCGGATGCTCAAGGGCGAGCAGACGCCAGAAGACGCGGCTGCCGCTGGCGCGGCGGAAATGCAGCGGATCGTTGATAAATGGAAGCAGGTCTAACCATGCGACGGTTTACATCCATCATCCTTCTCTTTGTGCTGGCGGCGACGGCGCTGGGCGCGCCACCCACGCTGGTTCCGCACAAATCTCCCGAATTCACCATCATTGAACCTTCAGGCAAGACCATTTTACTCTCCAGCTTGAAAGGCAAAGTTGTGGTTTTGGAATTCCTCTTCATCGGATCGGAGCATTGCATGCGCGTTGCGCAGGTGCTCAACAAGCTTAACGGTGAGCTCGGCCCGCGAGGATTTCAACCTGTGGGCATCGTCTTCGATCCGCCCACTGGCCGCGGCTTAGATCCCAACAGCGTCCAGTACGTGACGATGATGGTGAACTCCTTCAAACTCACTTATCCCGTAGGCTATACATCCAAGGACAAGGTGGACGGCTACCTGGGCCGCGCAGGCAACGAAGTTCTAAACATTCCGCAGGTCGTGGTCATTGACCGCCAAGGAGTGGTTCGCTTCGCCAGCGGAGGCAGAGGTGGCGATCCCAGGCTGGAAGACGAGGGTTCTCTGCGCAGCTTGCTCGATGGCTTGCTCAAAGAAGGCCACTAGGCTCGGGGATAACGGCGATTGCTGTTGGAGGAGCCATAAAACATTGCCTGGATGCGGCTGTCTCGTTCCGCCTATGCTCCGCCATGCACTCCTCGCCCGTCTCCAGCCGCTTCGCGTCTTCCGCCGCCCACCACAGCGGGCCTGTTCCTGTCCGCAACGCCGCCCCTAAATTTGGCGTGCGGATGGTCCGCAAGAATGTTGCACCGCAAGATTGTCGTAGAGGTAAGGCTTAACATGGATTGTTGCCCCCTCGTTATTCAAGCCACTTCTGTGGATTACCAAGTGCTTCCGCGACGTCCTGAAGAAATTCGGCGGCCTTCGCGCCGTCGGCAACGCGGTGGTCAGTTGAGAGCGTTAGCGACATCATGGGGCGCACGCCAGGTTGGCCGTCCACCGGCACCACGCGGTCGGCAATGCGTCCCACGGCAAGTATCGCGGCTTGCGGCGGAGTGATGATGGCGGTGAATGAGTCCACGCCGAACATTCCCAGGTTGCTGATGGTGAAGGTTCCGCCCGCAATGTCCGCCGGACGCAGCTTGCCAGCCCGTGCCCGCTCCGCAAGATCGCGGCGCTGTACAGCAATTTCGCCCACTTTGGCTATGTGAGCATGTTGAATCACCGGCGCAACCACGCCGCCCTCAACCGCCATGGCCAGGCTGATGTTCACTTCGGCGTTCAAGCGGACCGTTTGGCCGGTCCAACTGGCATTTATCTGCGGATGCTTCGCTAGTACTCGCGCAACCAGTGCGACCAGCAGGTCACTGTAAGTAAGTTTCACGCCATGCGATTGCTGGACTATTGGAGCAAGCTTCGCGCGTGCTTCGCCGAATGCGGTGGCGACTACCTCCCGTGAAACAAAGAAATGTGGGACCGTCGTCCAGCTCTGCGTAGTGCGTTCCGCCATCAAGCGCGCAACCGGACTGCTCGCTGGCGTTACGCCGGTGGCAGCTGTGTTGGTGGAAGGTACGCTGGGCGAAGCTGCGCTGGTATTCGACTCCGCTGCTGCCAGAATATCCGCGGCCAAAATTTCTCCGCCCGGACCAGACCCACGCACCCGAGCCAGATCAACGCCTTTTTCTGCCGCGAGACGGCGCGCTTTAGGCGATATCTTTATAGCGTCGGCATCGGGTGAAGAAGTTGCCGTCTTTGCTGCAGCTGGTGCTGCCGCAGTTGCAACATTGGTGGTTTTGCGACCCGACTCGATATGCACTTCATCGGCGGGCGCTGATTCTCCCGGACGCAGTATCCAGGCGATGGTCCGTCCGACGATCACATCAGTTCCAGGCTGCGCTTTGATCGCGGAAAGAATGCCGTCACCAGGAGATTCGATTTCCATGACCGCTTTGTCCGTTTCCACTTCAAGGAGCGGCTCACCTTTGGCCACGGTCTCGCCTTCCTTTTTCAGCCAGGAAATCAATTTGCCAGTTTCCTGGGCCATTTCAAGCGCGGGCATTACGACACTAATCGCCATAGTTTTGTCTTGGAAAAACCTTGCTTCGTTTGCTCTGGTCCGCGACTTGTTCTAGTCGCCTACGCCAATGCGCTCGTTCTTGGCGCTGGCTTCAATCATTTCGCGCACGCGCTTGCTAGGTTTGGCTTCGGTCTCGCGGAGCGCCGGCAACGGCCCACTTACGCCGTGGTAGTGCCTGCCCGCGACCAGCAGTTCTTCAGCAGGGAAGCGAGTGATAACTTCGTGTCCAGTTTCGGTGACCACGATTTCTTCTTCAATGCGCGCC
>JANXPR010000245.1 GCA_025357215.1 Acidobacteriaceae bacterium
CGGATACATCTTCTTTTGTCAGGCTTGCTGTGTACCGGTGCAGCCACGATCCTGGCCCTGGGGAAGGCCGGTCGGGCAGCGGTTCGCCCGAGTCTTTCAATATCTCGCGTGCGCTGGAGATTCGCACGCCGTGTTCGTTCAGGATGGCCGCCGCAAAACACTTTTCTTCGCGCAATATTCCCAACAGAAGATGTTCGGTCCCAATATGCTTGTGTGAGAGTAGCGCTGCTTCTTCCGCTGCGTACGCCAGGACCCGCTTGTTCTCGTTGCTCAACGGAAGGTCCACTGACGTCGAGACTTTCTCCCGGACCATGGTTTGCTCTTCTATTTGTTTGCGAATCGCTTCAACAGCTCCCGGGGCGCGCAGAAAACGGTTCGTCAAGGCTTTGTCCTCGCGAATCACGCCCAGCAACAGGTGCTCAGTCTCAATGTAAGGACTGCCAAACTGGCTGGCTTCATAGCGCGCAAAGAAAATCACGCGCCGCGCTTTTTCCGTGTACCGCTCAAACATTCTTTCCCTCGCTTGTCCCGCCAATGGTCTAATTATCGCTCCGGTTGTTTTGCAGCGTCCATGCCATGAGCATTTACAATCTCCTTTACTTTATTTCAAGGAGACCACTCATCATGCAACGCAATGCAAGCGCTCACTGGAGCGGCGGACTGAAAGACGGCAAAGGCACGCTCACTTCGCCGAGCGGCGTCCTCAAACAAACCCCATACTCCTTTGCCACGCGTTTTGAATCTCAGCCCGGAACCAACCCGGAAGAACTCGTTGCCGCCGCCCACGCGGGATGCTTCAGCATGGCGCTGTCTGGCCAGCTCGGCGCTGCCGGCATGACGGCGGAGTCCATTGACACCACGTCCACCGTGACGCTGGAAAAGCTCGATTCCGGATTCACCATCACCACCGTCCATCTTCAGGTGAAAGTAAAAATCCCCGGCGCCGATAAAGCCAAGTTTGAACAAGCCGCCAAAAACGCCAAGGAAGGCTGCCCCATCTCCAAGCTGCTCAACGCCAAAATCACCATGGACGCCGAACTGGAAAGCTAGACAAAACTTCTTGCGTGCTGCACGCCTAGCAGCTAGTCTTACCCGGTCAAAAAAGCACCGAGCTGCGGGCCTCAGGAGCAGAGAATCTCTCGGCCAACGGCTAGTCACTCAAGCGGGTTGGAGCGGAGCGACACAAACTAAGAATAACGAGGAGAAGCCATGAAGCGTTTTGTGATTTCGTTTCTTGTGATGTACGTGATGCTGTTGGTTTTCGGGTTCCTGGTCCACGGACTGCTGCTGACCCCGGAGTACGGCCAGCTTCCCAACATGATGCGGAACCCAGCGGATGGCCAGGCGCACATGGCATTCCTCATGATCGGTCAAGTCTTTTTTGCGCTTGCATTTGTCTGGATCTATCAGCGCGGTAAAGAAGACAAGCCTTTTGTCGCGCAAGGCTTTCGCTACGGGCTTGCGATGGCCGCACTAACAGTGGTTGCCAAGTTCATGATCTATTACGCCGTCCAACAGGAGCCCGGCATGCTGGCGGTTAAGCAGATTGTCTTTGACAGTATAGGCATCGTCCTGATGGGCGTTGTTCTCGCGGCCCTCAACAAATAACTTTTTGAAACATGGCCGGCGAGCCGCTTGCTACGGGCGCAGAAGGCTCTCATCAAGGGCTACGTTTTCTTAAGCGGTTTTGGAGCGTAGCGACACAAACATCGGACCGGCGAGCTGCTTGCTACGGGTGCAGAAGGCCCTCATCAAGGGTTACGTTCTTAAGCGGTTTTGGAGCGTAGCGACACAAACATCGGACCGGCGAGCCGCTTGCTACTGGCGCAGAAGACCCTCATCAAGGGCTACGTCCTTAAAGCGGTTTTGGAGCGTAGCGACAGCAACTAACGAAGCCTCCATGCTCACAACCAGCTGCTCCTGTCGTCTAATTTCTCGACTAGCGTTCATCCTTTCTGTTCCACTTGGAGGCACCGTTCCATGCGTAAGTTTTTAGCAGCCACCCTCTTGTTCGCTGCCGTTCTCGCCATGCAGGTTCCACGCGCTCAGGCGCAGTCCACCGTCATGGACCTGCCGCGCGGCAGTCAGCATGCCGTAATCATGCAGCGCATCGGCATTACCAACATCACCCTCAATTACCATCGTCCGCTCGTCGCCGGGCGCAAAGTCTGGGGCGGACTCGTTCCCTACGGCCAGGTGTGGCGCGCTGGCGCCAACGAGAACACCACCATCGAATTCACTGACGCCGTTACCGTGGAAGGTAAGCCATTGGCCAAAGGCCTTTACGGTCTGCACATGCAGCCCAGCGAAAACGAATGGATAATCATTTTCTCCAGGATCAACGCCGCCTGGGGCAGCTTTACCTACGATGCAAAAGAAGACGCTCTGCGTGTGACCGTAAAACCGCAACCCTCGGAAATGCATGAAGCTCTCACGTACGCCTTTGACGATCCCAAGCCTGACTCCGTCACCCTCACTCTGCGCTGGGAAAAGCTGGCTGTTCCCTTCAAGATCGGCGTGGACACTCATGCCATCGTCGCCGAAAGCTTGCAC